>NZ_JAUBQB010000018.1:0-90908 GCF_036701035.1 Microcoleus sp. Pol7_B2
TACTGAATATGCTTTCATTGGTGTATTTTTTTTAATCTATTCTTATTGTACCTCATAACACCCGGAAGTGCTGTATTAACAACCATAGAAAGAGACCCTCAAGAATTAGGAGATGATTTTGTCAGATGGACAGCGCAGAGACGGGAGCATCTCAATGAAAGCAGCCCAGCTAGAAATTGGAGTTTTGAGGCTCTCTTGCTGCGAGGAAAGAGGAAGAAGGAAGGAGCCAGAAGAAGTGTTATTACAAATATGAGATGCTCTCGCAGAGACTAGCAACATACTTAGAGGAATCCACAGGAATAAAATTAAGTGGAGGACAAGTTCGGAGGATATTAAAGAAAAAAAAGTATGTTTACATTTGGGGAAAGTATAGCCTAGAGTCCCAGAGAAATCCCGAAATAAAAGCGTTTAAAATAAAAATAGCGGAATATTTTAAAATATAAAAATTAACTACAGAACGATTACAGGTCGGGTTGGGGTAGGAGAGTGGATTTAGTTTAAGAGTCACCCGAAGAAAGAACAGGTGTAAAAAAGGCATCCGAAAAAATGTCAGAGGAGACAGAAGAAAGGGAATAGTTAATGTAATGAGAGGAGTGAGGTATTCAGATAAAAAAATGTGGGTATAGTTTATCAATAAAGGTAATTCACCTAATTTTTATTAAGTGCTAAAAATTTTTCATAAAGAGCTAATTAATGAATGGGTAGAAACAGGTAATCCAGCCTCACAAGTGGCTAAAAACAAAGCAAAAATAGTGAGTTTTTTTGATAATGCTAGTTTTCATAAGAAAGAAGACTACCTAAAAAAAATGAAACAGAAATGCGTGATTTTTGTTTATAATTCATTCCAAAATACAGCCGAGACTATAACTAAATTGAATTAGTATTGCCTTAGACCAAAGAATGTATTGCCCATAGGCTATTTACATCAATTGAAGAGCTAGATTATTTATGGCAGATCCTCTTAAAATAAGGACAATTAATAATTAAATGGTAGCGAAAAATCAAAAACAAGGGTAATGCTCGTATCACACTTTAAATGTGCAACAGCTTAGTTTCCAGCCTGACACCTTGTACTCTACAGAGCAACAGTGCTTTTTGAATTTAGGATAACCCTTCCTTTTCTCGCCTTTTTTACAGCGGCTATAGAAGCTAGATAGAGAAGCCCAAGCGCATTCGGCACTGCCTTGACGGGCGGCTGACTAGAGCTTTTTCGCGAAAGCGCTATGCAGGCAATATCTTTGCCGAGTACGTACAAGATGGCCTTACTAACATCTGCGTTGTCCATCCAAAATCTGACAGCTTTGTTTATAATGAACTCGCCTGTTCGGATGGCTTCATCAAGTGCACAGTATTGGTCTCTCGTTCCATTTTTTAGCTTGGCTTTTCTTACTATCATGGTATGATTATATCAAACCTCAGCACTTTTTATTAAGGAAAGTCCTAGATAAAAGCCGCACTTAAGTGCGGGGCTTTAAACCCCATTTTTTGGTAAAAATTATCTAAAACCCTATGGGATCAAGGAGCAGTAAACCCCTCGCAGCAGCCGGCCCGACTCGTGAGCCGATCAAAATAGGTGTGTTGCATTCGCTGACGGGCACGATGTCCATCAGCGAAATTTCTGTTAAAGATGCGACGCTGTTGGCTGTTGAGGAAATTAATGTGGCAGGAGGGGTGCTCGGACGCCCCTTGGAAGCGGTTATAGAAGATGGAGCCAGCGATTTGCAAACTTTTGCTCAAAAAGCTAAGCAATTGCTCTTAGAAGCTCAGGTGGCGGTGGTATTTGGCTGTTGGACTTCGGCGAGCCGCAAAGCTGTACAGCCGGCTTTCGACCAGGGCAAAGGGTTGCTGTTCTATCCGTTGCAATATGAAGGGCTAGAACAGTGTCCGAATATTGTCTACACTGGTGCTGCCCCAAACCAACAGATTGTGCCTGGGGTGAATTACTTGCTGGCACAGGGGAAGCGGAAAATTTTCCTGTTGGGTTCGGACTATCTCTTTCCCCGCACGGCAAATCGGATTGTGAAAGCTCAACTGGCTGCACAGGGGGGAGAGTTAGCGGGGGAAGTGTATCTGCCGCTGGGATCGAGGGAAGTGGGCGAGGCGATCGCACATATCTTAGCAGTGAAACCAGATGCTATTCTCAACACTCTCAACGGGGACAGCAATGTGGCTTTTTTCCAAAAGTTGCGGGAAGCTGGCGTGAAACCCGATGATTTGCCAGTGATGTCGGTCAGCGTAGCAGAAGAAGAAGTGCGGGCGATCGGGCCGTCCAATATTGCCGGACATTTGGTGGTGTGGAACTATTTTCAAACGGTGGATACACCGGAAAATCGTAAATTTGTCAAGGCTTATAAAGCCCGATACGGGGAAAATCGAGTCACCGATGACCCCATCGAAGCGGCTTATTTGGGCGTTTACCTGTGGAAGCAAGCAGTAGAAAAAGCTGGTTCAACAGATGTGGTTAAAGTCAGGGCTGCTGCTAAAAATATTGAGTTTGCAGCGCCATCGGGCAAGGTAAAAATAGATGCCCAAACGCAGCATACCTGGAAAACAGTACGGATTGGTAAGGTGAGGTTGGACGGTCAAATTGAGGAAATTTGGAATTCCGGCGCACCGGTGCAGCCAGATCCTTTTCTCAAGGGCTATCCTTGGGCGGCTGCACTTGCTACGAGGGGGATTTCTCTCGGAACTCGCGCGTCTTTGAGCGGGCTGTTTGTCATCTTGGTACTGATAACTTGGATGGCGGTAGGAGTCGGGTGGATGGGTTCTGTGGAGATGAAGAACTATTTGCTGACAATAGAGGCTGCCTCAGATCCGGCGGCGGGGGTTCCTGAAGCAGCAATGGCGGTGCTGGTGCAGCAAACTCTCTGGGTGGCGAGCCGCACTCAGCACTGGCTGATGGGGGCTTTGGGTTTGAGTTTGATCGCCGGGATAGTGGCTTTTGTGTCGGTGTCGGCAATTATTCGGAATCTCGGCTTGCTGCGGGAAACGGCCGAACAGATGGCCAGCGGTGATTTGACGGCTCGATCGCCTGTGGTTTCTAATGACGCGATCGGGGTGCTATCTTCTACTCTCAATACAATGGCTCAGCAAATTAGCAGTTTGCTTAACGGTTTGGAAGTGCGGCAGCGGCAGCTAGAGGAACGATCGCGCGAATTAGAAGTCGCTAAGAACGCTGCCGAAGCTGCTAACCGGGCGAAAAGCACTTTTTTGGCAAATATGACTCACGAGTTGCGGACGCCCTTGAATGCGATTATTGGGTACAGCGAGCTGCTGCAAGAAGAGGCTCTGGAACTCGGCGAAGAAGAGTTTGTGATGGATTTGGCAAGCATTAATATGGCAGGCAAGCAGTTGCTCACCATTATTAGTGACATCCTGGATATTTCTAAAATTGAAGCAGGAAAGGTGACTCTTTTTTTGGAGACTTTTGAGGTGTGGAATTTGATCGAGGAGGTTGTCACTACTGTTCAACCCCAGCTAGGGAAAAATGGCAATACTTTGATGGTCAATTGCGATCGCAATATTGGCACGATATACTCCGATTTGTCAAAGCTGCGGCAAGCGCTGTTGAATTTGGTGACCAATGCTGCTAAGTTTACCGATCGAGGCAAAATTACGATTAATGTTTGGAAAGAAGAAGGGGAGGTTTTGCCGCTCGACAATTCCCAAGAACTCTCGGCAGCTTTTTCTCGGTGTCAACAGCCTGCGATCGTCTTTCAAGTAACCGATACCGGCATCGGCATGACTGAGGATCAGGTGTCGAGGCTGTTCGCAGCTTTCGCTCAAGCCGACGATTCTACTACCCGCAAATACGGCGGCACCGGTTTGGGGCTGACAATTAGCCGGAAGTTTTGCCAGATGATGGGCGGGGACATTACGGTTGATAGCGAGTTTGGCTGCGGTTCGAGTTTTACGATCCGGTTGCCGATTGCGGTTACAAGCCCGAAAGAAGCGCAGGACGATCGAGAAACCGCAGAAATGCAGCCGAAGTCTTCCGACGACGATTTAGAAACGAGTGCAGAATCGACTGAAGCGAAGCAAAAAGCAGTGCGATCGCAAGCGCTGGAGCTGCCCAATGCTGCTACTGTCCTAGTGATTGACGACGATCCGGACGCGCGGGATTTGATGACCCGCTGCTTGTCGAAACAGGGATTTCGGGTGCGATCGTCGGCTAGCGGTCAAGGGGGGCTGATGTTGGCTAAGGATTTGCTGCCGGACGCGATTATTCTGGACGTGATGATGCCAAGTATGGACGGCTGGGCGGTACTGTCGGCGTTGAAAGCCGATCGAGATTTGGTTGATATTCCAGTGATTATGATAACTTTTTTGGACGACCAAAATCAGGGTTTGGAATTGGGAGCGGCGGAGTATGTGAGGAAGCCTGTGGATTACAAGCGCTTTGCTGCTTTATTGAGCAAATATCAGGGTCTGGGGAAGTAGTTATTAGTCATATCTATTCTGCTTGCACGAGCAAGATATTGTTGACTTTTAACTGTTGGCTGTTGAGGAAAATTATGCTTCCGGAACAACTGACTGTTTAGACATTTAAACAATACCGATGCAACCGCAAACGATATCAGTAGTCATTAGCCCTTGAACTCTCAAATGTGAAATATCAACTGTTAAATGTTGTGAATTCTTAAGAGTTATAGCAACCGCGAAGACGCTGAGGACGTTATTAATTGTTGAAATTATTGCTGGGATATTTTTCTGCCGAAGGTCTTCTGCTAGAACTGTTACCACTTACCAAAAATATTTTAATATTTAATCGCTCTCCTGCCAACGGATCGGACACTCTTGTTGTAACTAAAAAGTGAGATTTTGTGGATTGAGTAGTTCGCTTTGCCAGCGAGCTCAAGTTCTTTGGCTAACCTGTGACTACATTAGGAATAGAGATTGGTAGCGCTTTTTGGCTCGTGCTTTTCATGACCCAGTTGAGCTATTTAACAATGGCGAAAGGATTGTTAGGCGTTCCTGAGTCACGGTATGAAAATAGATAAGTTGGAAATTCCGAAGATGTTCTGACGCGCTTGTTTCATTTTTTGCAGATTGAGTCGTTCATACCATAAATCAGCAACGCCACTCAGGCGTTAGTTGGGGCATTGTTCCAGTGAAGGTAGGTTACGAGGGTTGATCGCCTGCATCACTGGCCACAGTTGCATCAGGTGCTACCGATTCTAGCTCCGGTGGCAGATGATTGGTAATGAAGGAACTCCAATGAGGTATCCCACCTGAATCAAATTCCATCTGCAAAATTGACGCATTCGGTACTGGAAATCCTCGCGAAAATCCCAAAAGCCGATTCATCGCAACGGCATCAATTAACTTTGGGTTACCCAACATCTGCCACAGCATTGCTTTGATAAAAAATCCATGTGAAAAGACAACTACAAAACCGGATTGTTGTTGTAACTGGTTTATGAAAGTTCGGACTCGTTCCATCAGTTGAACCAAAGATTCGGCGTTGGTTCCATCGACATATTCAGGGTCGCAGCGATCCCAGTAAGCTTTGCTCAGAGGTTTGCGATCCAGGATTGTGGTTGGTTGATCGAACTGTAGACCCAGATAGGTAAATTCCTGAACTTGCCAAACCTCAACGGGTGTATGTGGAAATTTTTCAATCAATGGTTGAGCAGTGAGTTGTGTTCTGAGATAAGGTGAAGTCACAATCAAGTCGGGAGATTGTTTAACGGCGGTTGGAATACATCTTGATTGTCGATCGCCCAATTCACTTAAGGCATTTTCATGCGGTCCAATAGTTGCCAACCCTGCATTGGATTGACTTTGACCATGACGAATAATCCAAATGGACACGGTTGGATATTCCCTCTCATTTAGGGTAAAAATCACTTCTAGGGTGTTGCTAAATCACGGTATGAAAATAAATAAGTTGGAAATTCCGAAGATGTTCTGACGCGCTTGTTTCATTTTTTTCAGATTGAGTCGTTCTTATCATTAACCAGCACCGCCGATTGTTAAAATTGGCATGGTTAAATAAATCACTTTAGACGATTCAATTGCTCGATCGCGTTACTCAAGAAGTTGTCTAAAAAAGTTTGATTAGTCATTAGTTAACAGCGAAAAACTAATAACTAATGACCAATGGCTAATTAATCTAAGAAGCCCATTAATGTTGAGCTATCGTCAATTTCGTTTGAGGCAATTGGTCGATTTCCTCCCATTGTCGAGTAAACTTCATCAATGTGAAGAGTGCTGATTGCTATAGGGCGGGCACCGGACATACTGAACATTTCGCTGACTTGCATGGCGCTGGAGCCGATCGGGCGATTGCCGAGTGTGGCAACCACTTCAAAGTCGCTAGATTCGACTGGGCGATTGGCTACAATGCCGTAGGTTTCGCTGATGTGCAGGGTGCTAGTGCCGATCGGGCGGTTCCCCGAAATCGAGACGGTCTCGCTGATGGTAAAATCGTCCGGGCCGACGGGGCGGTTGTCATGCAGGTGTTGGGGCTGATAAAGTTGAATTCCTGTTGCTTTGGTATCCGTGGGTTCTGTCGGTTGGCTTTTGGAACCTCCTTTGCCGCGGCGGGCGAGTGCTTTGCCTTTGCCTGTACCTGTGCTCCTCGTATCCATAATTCTTTTCCTCGCTTATTTTTGGGTGTTGATTGCTGGGTGCGGACAACTGCTTTTCTTGGCTTTCTGCTTTCTATTTCGGCCGATGATTAAAATAATATTACAAAGTCTAACTATTTTTTTAACCAAATTGCAGAATCTCTGCATTTTTGTTAAGATTTATGGGTAATAGCTACATTTTCCTATGGTAACTGCGGCAGCATCTTTTCAATTGCAAGCGCCCTTCCAGCCCACAGGCGACCAACCGCTAGCGATCGAGCAACTTGTCAAAGGCATCGAAGCCGGGGATCGATTTCAAACCTTACTCGGCGCCACAGGTACGGGTAAAACCTTCTCCATTGCCTCGGTGATTGAAAAAGTCGGCAGACCCACCTTAGTCTTAGCACACAACAAAACCCTGGCAGCTCAACTGTGCAACGAACTGCGAAATTTTTTCCCGAACAATGCAGTCGAATACTTTGTGAGTTATTACGACTACTACCAACCTGAAGCATACATCGCCGTCACCGATACTTTCATTGAGAAAACGGCAGCAATTAACGACGAGATCGATATGTTGCGGCACTCAGCCACGCGATCGCTCTTTGAACGCCGCGACGTAATTGTAGTTGCTTCAATTAGCTGCATCTACGGTTTGGGAATGCCCGCAGAATACCTGAAAGCGGCTATTCCTTTGCGAGTAGGAATGGAAGTCAACCAGCGGCAAGTTTTGCGCGATTTAGTTAACGTCCAATACAGCCGCAACGACATAGATTTAGGCAGAGGCAAATTTCGCGTCAAAGGCGATGTTTTGGAAATCGGCCCCGCTTACGAAGATAGAATTATTCGCGTTGAATTCTTCGGCGATGAAATTGATGCCATTCGCTACGTTGACCCCGTAACAGGTAAAATCCTGCAAAGTTCAACGGCTTTAAATATTTATCCAGCGCGCCACTTTGTCACGGCAGAAGATAAATTAGAGGCTGCTTGCCAAGGAATAGAACTCGAATTAGAAGACCGACTGGCAGAATTTGAAAAACAGGGGAAACTATTAGAAGCTCAGCGGTTGGAACAGCGCACGCGCTACGATTTGGAAATGCTGCGCGAGGTAGGTTACTGCAACGGAGTCGAGAATTATTCGCGGCATTTAGCAGGGAGAAATGCGGGGGAACCGCCAGAATGTTTGATTGATTATTTCCCGAAAGATTGGATGTTGGTGATAGATGAATCTCACGTCACCGTGCCGCAAATTCGGGGAATGTACAACGGCGACCAAGCGCGCAAAAAAGTATTGATAGAACACGGTTTCCGCTTGCCCAGCGCGGCCGATAACCGCCCTTTAAAAGCAGAGGAATTCTGGGCAAAAGAGAATCAGTGCATCTTTGTTTCTGCTACGCCTGGGGATTGGGAAATGGAAATATCGGAAGGCCGAGTTGCAGAGCAAGTAATTCGCCCTACCGGAGTAATAGATCCGACAATTTTCGTGCGTCCGACGGAAGGACAAATTGATGATTTGTTGGGGGAAATCAAGGAGAGAGTAAGTCGGGACGAGCGAGTTTTGGTGACGACTTTAACGAAGCGGATGGCGGAAGATTTAACCGAATATTTGCAGGAGAGGGCTATTAAAGTCCGGTATTTGCACTCGGAAATTCAGTCGATTCAACGCATCGAAATTATCCAAGATTTGCAGGATGGTAAGTTTGATGTATTGATTGGTGTTAACTTGCTGCGGGAAGGTTTGGATTTGCCCGAAGTTTCGCTGGTGGTAATTTTGGATGCGGATAAAGAGGGGTTTTTGCGATCGGGACGTTCGTTGATTCAAACGATTGGAAGGGCGGCGCGGCACGTTCAGGGACAGGCTATTTTGTACGCGGATAATTTGACGGATAGTATGGTTAAGGCGATCGATGAAACCGATCGACGCCGGGGGATTCAGCTAGCGTACAATAAGATGCACGGGATTACGCCGCAGCCGATCGCGAAAAAGCGATCGAGTAATGCGATTTTGGCATTTTTGGATGTGTCGCGCAAGCTGAATTCTCAGCAGTTGGAGGAGGTTTACGAACAGGTAAACGAGTTATCTTTGGATGAGATTCCTCAGTTAATCGGGCGGTTGGAAGGGCAGATGAAGGCGGCGGCTAAGAAGTTGGAGTTTGAGGAGGCGGGTAAATTGCGCGATCGGATTAAGCATTTGCGGGATAAGTTATTGGGACATTAGACTTCTGAGGAAAAGCAGAGTCTTGAGCAGGCAAGATGCCTGCTCCACAAGAATTAGGCGAGACATAAATGAGCAAATTTCAATTATTCGATGCAGTTAATTTAACCGAAGCATTCGCCCTCGCTGATGGGGAGATTGCACCGCCACAAACAGCCGGGGCAATTGTTGAGGTTTTCAAGAATGGTGAAGCTTATTTAGTAGAATTATTTGGCGGATGGGTGAAAGCAGAAGTTGGCGGGGATTTTGTGCCTGCAACTGAGGATGAACCGGGCGCATTTATGGAAACGATGGGTGTTGAAACAGTTTATCCGCATCAGTTACAATTAGTAAAATCTGCCAGCGAAATGATGGGAGTTCGAGAGCGTTTACAGTCTGTTTTGGATAATTTATCTGACGAGTTAGTGGCTGAAGTCTGCAATTTTGCGGAGTTTTTGCAGGAAAAACAGCAAAAAGTGCGATCGTATTAAGCATTTAGGTGAAGTGCGATCGCCCTTTACCATTATCCTATTTTTTGGATGGGAAGGGCGATCGTACTTTTTACCAGATTCCTAACCTTTGGGCTGATTCGCGATCGTGACAATCTGCATTTGATGAACCATCGTTATCCCAGTCATTTGGCTGCCAATCACGTTCGCGCCTCAAGTCATCTATTTCTTGTTGCTGTTCAAGGACTTTTTGCTCAAAGGATTGGATAGTTTTATCCTTAGCTTTGATAGTTTTATCCTTTGCTTCGTTTTCCTCAAGCAGACTGCGGTTCCACTCCGCCAAAGCGCGGTTCGACTTCGCTAAAGCGCGGTGCGACTCCGCCAAAACACAGAGGGTTTTCTTAGCCCGCCGAAGGTTCGTGTACAACGACTCGCATTGTGGAGTATAATTATGGGACATATATTTCAAAAGTTACGTTAACTTGTGGTGGTCTGAAGTTGAGATGTCAAACCACCGTGAGTTTGCTAGCTAAAGCAAGGCCTCTGTCTGAATCGTTACTTCAGGCGGGCCTTTTCCGTATCAGATATGATTTGCTATTGCAAAAACTACAAGACATTCAAGCGTTGTCTTTCTTACACTTGGGAATGTGAGGAAGTTTTGTTTGAGCTTGTATTTTAAGAATTTAACATTCGCACGTTGAATTGTCAAGCGAGCAATAAGACCGTTTGTTTTCTTTATTACGGAGATTTAAACATCCGATTGTCTGCCTCCGATGTCGCTTTAATCTAATACGCTTGAATAACGCAGTCTACCGCGTTATGGGTAAAGTGGATGCCAACTCAACCTCAATTTGCCGACATCCGATGCCGCTTTAATCTAATAGGCTTGAATAGCGCGGTATACCGGGCTATGGGTAAAATGGATGCCACAATTAACCTAAATCTCTATTAAGAATTGAAACCTGAGTGAATTGATTGCGGGCAGATAGGGCAAGGGTTTCAGAAATATAAAAAAATGTCGATCGCCCAACACACCATCCAAACCAACTACTTACTCAATAGCACAGCATCCGTACTGCTAGGAAAAGCCGGACTAATAAACTCCTCCTTCTCTTCCAACGTGATGTAACCCTTATCTACAGCTAGCTGCATCACTTCCTCAAGAAAACCTCTCAGCACATCTAATACTTGAGTGCGATCGAACTCAAAATGCTTTTCGCCGCAGGAAGTTCCAAACTTGCTCAAAGTACAGCTAATGCGAGCGTCTATGGGTACTAACTTGATAGTTAGCGTACAACTTTCAGCAAAATCTATTTCTATTGGCTTACATTGTGACAGTTTCCTAATTTGTTCGGGCAGATTATCGTCCAAAATCATACAGATATCAGGATCTAAAAATACCTGTATTCTCTCCTCACCTATTTCTAGTAAAACTTTATGATCGTACTCAAAACAAAAACGCCGGATAGCCATTTCAAAAGGAGTAAGTTCTCCCAATGGATCTTCGGGAGGATCTGCGTAATTTTCTAAAAAATGTTCTCCTAATTTAAAATTAAATTTTTGACTGTTATTCATACGCGCTCCTCCTAATTGTAAAAAAGTGGTAAGTTGGGCGAAGTGAAACGTAGGGTTAGTTACCTCGGTCCAACCTACTAATATTAAATCGGGGTTAAATTTCCCCTCTATCTCTTAGTCCACGCAGGCGGACTTTGTGTGTATAGAAGCGGTTTCAACCGCCGAGATATCTTACGGTGTCGGATTCGGATACTTAGCGTGCACCGCATCGATTTCCGCTATAATCTCCCGCTCCAAATTCACCTCCAAACTACCGATATTTTCCTCCAACTGTTCGAGACTTGTTGCACCGATAATTGTGCTCGTAACAAACCAGCGCGATCGCACATACGCCAAAGCCATCTGCGCCGGACTTATCCCATGTTTCCCCGCAATCTCAACATACGCTTTCACCGCATCATTCAGATTAGTTTTATCGTAACGCTGGCCGAATCCCGCGAATAAAGCCAACCTTGAATTTTCGGGAATTCCCTTCAAGTATTTACCCGTTAACAACCCAAACCCCAAAGGACTGTAAGCCATCAATCCCACATTCTTAAAGCGGCAAGTTTCTGCTAAATTTAGGTGAAACGTCCGATTGCTCAAACTGAAAGCATTTTGAATCGAAACAACTTTCGGCAAACCGTGTTTTTCAGCCAAAGTGCAGAACTCGCAAACTCCCCAAGGCGTCTCGTTACTCAAACCCAAATAGCGGATTTTGCCAGCTTTAATTAAATCAGCAAATACCTCTAACTGTTCCAAAATCGGTACTGTTTCGTGTTCTTGGGCGATGTCGTAATCCGGCGCGCCAAATAGCGGCACGTAGCGATCGGGCCAGTGGATCTGATACAGGTCAATGTAGTCAGTTTGCAAGCGCTTCAGGCTGTCATTCAGGGCTTTTTCGACATTTGGGCGATCGATCTGATTTTTCCCTTCCCGAATCCACTTCAATCGAGTGCTTCTGCCCGCTACTTTAGTAGCTATAATGACTTTATCCCGCTGCTGTTTCGCCAACCATTCGCCGATATATTCCTCTGTTTTTCCCTGAGTTTCCGCCTTTCCAGGGACGGGATACATTTCTGCCGTATCGATAAAGTTGACACCTCTATCGATCGCAAAATCGAGCTGTTGGGCCGCTTCCTCAACGGTGTTCTGCTGGCCGTAAGTCATCGTACCCAAACAGATTTCAGATACTGATAAGTCGCTGTCGCCGAGTTTTTTGTATTCCATGATTGCGATTGCTGCAAAATTCTCTGCTTCTATATTACCGAAAAATTTTCCTTTAGTTTAACGCTAAAAAAAAAGTACGTGAAGCGCAGCTATTCCGTAAAATATCTCCCTTTTCCCTCTTTTACTCTGCGTCCTCTGCGGTTAAAATATTTTAAAAGCTATTCGCCATTAAATGTTAATATAAATAAGTACTCCCCGATAGTTTATGAGTAACCGCCCGCCAAAAGTTCCGTTTGTAAATCTCTCCCTGCAACACCAACCAATCCAACTCCAAATAGCAGAAGTTATTGGAAAAATCATCCAGGAAGGAGAATTTATTTTAGGCCAAGCACTCGCCGAATTTGAAACAGCATTTGCAGCAGCTTCTGGAGTAAAATACGGCGTAGGAGTGGCTTGTGGAACAGATGCGATCGCTCTGGGACTCCAAGCTTGCGGCATTAATCCGGGCGACGAAATTATCATACCCGCTAACACTTTTATCGCCACTGCGATCGCCGTCCTCCAAGCCAAAGCTATACCTATTCTTGTAGATTGCGACCCGGAAACCGCCCTGATTGACCTCACAGCAGCCGAAACAGCAGTTACCTCGAAAACTAAAGCAATTATCCCCGTACACCTTTACGGTCAAATGGTGTCGCCCCGGCAGCTTTTAGATTTTGCGAAGCGCCACGATTTAATCATATTTGAAGATGCCGCCCAAGCACACTTAGCCCAAAGAGAAGGATACCGCGCGGGTTCCATTGGCAAAGCAGCAGCCTTCAGTTTTTATCCCAGCAAAAACCTAGGTTCTTTTGGCGACGGCGGGATGTTAATTACTAACGATGCACAACTCGCAGAAAAAATGCGAACTCTCCGCAATTACGGAGCACCCAGTAAATATTTGCACACAGACATAGGTACCAACAGCCGCCTCGACAATTTGCAAGCGGCCGTGCTCAATATTAAATTACCTTACTTAGAAAAATGGAATCGCGATCGCACCGACGCTGCTCAACACTACAATACTCTACTAGCACCATTGAAACACAAAGGCATTGTACCGATCGCCAACCACAGCAGCAGCGGTCACATTTATCACCTCTATGTTATCAAAATTACTGAGGAAAGCTCGATCGACCGCAACACCCTTCAGGAAAAACTCGCCCAACACGGCATTCAAACAGGCATACACTATCCCGTACCTTGTCACCTGCAACCCGCCTACCAAAACTTAGGCAATCGGGGCGACTTCCCCCACGCAGAAACCCTGTGCGAACAAATTTTATCATTGCCAATGTATCCCGGATTGAGCAATACTCAGATCGAGCAAGTTGTTCGGGCGATCGTACTATCATTGAATTGCTAATTGTTCATAAAATTTATGCGGCAGGTGTTTCAAGCAGTAAGGTGCGGTTCTCAAAGCGTTTTGGTGGGGAATTAACAAATCTTTAACTCATAATTTAAAACCCGAAAGCGTTGCGAATCCAGCGCGGCAATCTTAAAACTTCTCAAACCATGCACATCCAGCGCAGAATTCGCATTGTTTTCAAGCGATACCTCCTGGGGGAAGGTATCACGGTGCTCCTAGTGCTGCTGTACGCCCCCCTGCTAGTACACTGGTACGACGGCTGGTTGAACAAAAGCATCAGCCTCGAACACGAATATTTCAGCCACGGACTAATTGGTTTGCCCTACGCAGCTTATATTGCTTGGATGAACCGAAAGTCCTGGCGCAGCTTGCCCAACTCACCGCATCCTTTGGGAGGCTTTTTGCTGGTACTAGCCACGCTTTTTTATCTGAGTCGCTTGAGCGATTTAGTAAATTTATCCCTCCCCGTAATGCTGGCCAGCATTTGCTTATCTTTAAAAGGAATTCCCGGCTTGAAATTGCAGGCGATGCCGCTTTTATTCGTATTTCTGGCCTCGCCGAACCACATTCCTTACCTCATAGAACCCTACGCCTTGCCCTTACAGCAATTCATTGCTGAAGCATCAGGCTGGATATTAATTAAGATTGGTATCAAGGTGAGAGTGGAAGAAATTTATCTGTACGTAAACGAGCGCATTGTAGAAGTTGCCCCGCACTGTGCAGGCTTGAAAATGCTGTTTACCAGTCTTTATGTCAGCTTAATTCTGCTGGATTGGACGGGAGTTTGGAACTCTCGCAAAAAAAGCCTTTTGTTTTTAGTGATTACATCCCTTATTAGCATCACTTCCAACATTTTTCGTAATACTTTGCTAACTTACTTTCACGGAACTGACAGAGAGGCGCTTTTTACTTGGCTACACGCCGGATGGGGCGGAGATTTGTATTCTGCTTGTATACTAGGATTATTGGTACTTGTCCTCAACGGGATGGAAAAGTATTTCCCAAGTCAGTCTGGCAATTAATGAAACAGATGATTTCAGCACAGAAACTACTGCGGCGGTATCAATTATCTAAAATTATGATACTGGTGTTTTTGCTGGTATTAGTTGGGGCAGTAGCAATTCCCGGCTACGCGACGGGAAGGTGGCCTTGGACAAACCCGCCAACCCTTGCCAACCTCAAGCAATTAAGAAGTTTGCGCCAAAACGGGATAAAAATTCCTGGATGGCAGGTTATAGGCGTTCAGAATAACGTCCAAATTGGCGCTCACAGATGGTTAGTTGAAGAAATTAAAAAGGATAAAACAATTGCCATTTTATTGCTGTTGCCTCAAAATTACCCCAAAAACCAGCCCCAAGTAGAATGGCTAGATATCGATGGATTTCACCGATGGCAAACCGATTCTCATCGCACTTTGAGGTTTACAGTTAAATTAGCACCAATACCCGGCCAGCCACCGCCTAATGTCGAGGCGAGGTTTTTCCGAAGCTGGACTCCCCAACAAACTTTTGCTGTCGTGCAGTGGTACGCTTGGCCTAACGGGGGTTCTCCAACAACCAGCCGCTGGTTTTGGGAAGACAGCATTGCTAGACTGTCGAACCGCCGCGCCTCTTGGGTTGCTGTCAGTATCATCCTTCCCATTCAACCGCAGGGCGAGATTAAGATAGCTCAACCATTGCTGGAATCTCTTGCCGAAAGTATCCAGGCTAAATTAATTACAGAAACTTTTCGGTTTCAGTAAGCAGGTAGGTGCAAATAAATCGGCCTAGGGAGTGGGCGGGTTTTGCCACAATCAACTGCTTCCTAGTAAAGATCCGAGTTCAACCCGCCCTGAAAAGATATTATTGTTTTTTCGCGCTACTCTATTTAGATGAAACTTACAAATCAGGTCATTATTCAAAATATTACTTTTTTAAATCCTCTGAAAATGCGGGAAAAATCCACTATTAAAAATCGCCTCGCTTTTTCCTTGGCAGGTCTGTATTCAACTGCTTGGACTCTATCTTTTGCTGCTGTATTCTGGGGTTTTAATAGCAAAATTTTTTCGGAAACCGCTTTAGCTCAATCTGTTGTTCCAAGAGACGAGCGACTCGTGGCGCCACCGCCATTGCGTTTACCGCCACCGCCGCCTGCCAATTTCAACCGGGATATTAACCCAGCTTTTCGGAATCGGCCCTACCGCCTGGGCCCGGGAGACCAGATTTCTGTTCAAGTTCAGCGCTTCCCAGAGCTAGGTTTTACGGGTGCAATCAGCCCTGAAGGGGTAATTGTACTGCCGCTAATCGGAACAGTAAATGTGCGCGGTCTTACCGTCGAAGAATCACAGCAGCGCCTCCGGGAGCGCTTTGGCCAATTTATCAAAAATCCTCAAGTCTCGGCTGCTTTGCTGGTTCAGCGCCCGGTAGTGGTGACGGTGACGGGGGAAGTGGCAAGACCGGGTTTTTATCCGCTGCAAACCCCCCAGCTTCCGGCTGCTCTGGCGGCGGCGGCTGGGACTACTCCTACGGCCGAACTGCGGGCGGTGCGGGTGCGGCGGACTCTGCCGGGAGGTGCTGTCGCAGAGCAAGTTGTTGATATTTTGACACCGTTGCAAGCTGGTATTGCTCCGCCGGATTTGCGTTTGGAAGATGGAGATGCGATCGTCGTACCGTATAAACAGGTTACGCCCGATCGCAAATCCGATCAAGATTTAGCATCCAGGTACAGCCTCGCTGCTGCTGCTGTCCCCGTCCAAATCACTGTCACCGGAGAAGTCGGCAAACCGGGTTTTTACACGCTTCCGGCGGGTTCTGGTCGAATTTCGGCTGCTTTGGTGATTGCGGGGGGAGTCACGGGAAAAGCCGATTTGCGGGCGGTACGAGTGCGGCGGACGCTGACGGACGGCTCATCGGTGGAGGAACCAATCGACCTCTACACTCCCCTAGCAAACGCTAACGATTTGTTCGATTTTCCTTTGGCATCGGGAGATGTGATTGTGATCCCGGAATTGGACGCTAGTACCAAAAACCTAGACTACGACAAAGCTCTTGTTTCGCGGTCTACTCTGATTAAGCCCAGGATCTACGTTCGAGTTTTGAGTTACGCTAGTGGTGGTTTGACCTCGTTCTACGTAGAAAATGGCAGCAGGTTTTTGGATGCTCTCAACAACTTGCCTGTTAATCTTGCTAACTTGCGGAAAATAGCCCTGATTCGGTTCGACGAAAAGCAAGGTAGAGCAATCAACCGTTCGATAGATGCCAAAGCTGCTTTGGAGGGCAATGTTTCTCAGAACCCGATGCTCGAAGATAATGATGTGATTGTTATTGGTAGGAATCTGGTAGAGCGCATTGGTTATGTACTCAATACTTTTACTCGACCATTCCGGGATACTTTGGGATTTATTCTGTTCTTTGAGCAGTTGAGAAATGGGGTGACAGATTTGTTCGGCCCGTCACGTAATGATAGGTAGTCATACTATTTTCAATTTTCATTTGTCGATGGGGAATGACTTATGCGATATGCGTTTACAATTTACCTACAGTTGCAGCTTGTTTGGAAATGGGTATCATTTGTCAGCAATCATTAGTTATCGTTAACAATTAGCAATCTCAAATCTAAAAGTTAAAATCTAAAATCTAAAATCTAAAATCGTCATGACTTTATCCGTTGTTAAACGTTATTTAATTGCTTTCGACCAATACAAGTGGGTGGGACTGGCTACTCTCGCAGTGACTGTTGGCGTGTCGGGAGTAGTGGCTGTGCAGCCAAAGCCTGCGCCAGTTTACGTTGCAATAGGTACGCTGGCCTACGACAGACCGAGCGTGATTTTTTCATCGACTACTACTAAAATTCAACAGGAAGGACAAGAAATAACTAAAGATATGCTGCTGGATACAAGAGTGGTTGAACCAGCAGCCGAAAAACTCATCAAACCCGAAGAAAAATTAAACAAAGAAGAAGCGAAAGAAAAAATACAAGCTTTGGCTAAAAAGCTGGGAAAAGATGTGCAGATAAAGATGCCAAGTAAGAATAATGACCCCAGCGCTTTGATTCAAGTATTGTACAAAAATGGCGATCGCAAAAAAGCAGAAGCGGTAGTAAAGACGCTGATGTACGAAATGGTGGAACACAGCAAAAGTATTAATACTTCTAGACTGCGAGCAACGATCACCCAAATTAACCAGCGTTTGCCGAAAGTAACTCAGGAACTTAGAGAGACGGAAGCAAAACTTGAAGCCTACGAAAAACGAGAAGGGACTTCGATTTTAGCAGCTCAGAGCGGTGCTTTGCCGCAAGCGATTACCAGCAGCCAACAGCAGCAGCGACAACTCCGCGTGCAGTTGGGAGGCATGGAAGCTCAAATTAACAGTTTGCAGGAGCGCTTGGGATTGAATGTGGAGCAAGCTTACGTCGCTCAAGCACTCTCTGCCGATCCAATTATTGCCCAACTGCGAGTGCAATTGTTTTCGATCGAATCTCAGCTCAAAATTCTCCGCAGCGACTTGCAGGAGGAACACCCGAAAATTGTAGAATTGCTCAAACAAAAACAAGCTTTTGAGCAGCAGTTGCAGCAGCGGCAATCTGAGGTACTCGGCGGTAACGGGGTGGCGGCTCCCCTCAGAAGTGCCGCTCGAATTCGGGTAGACTCTTCTTTAGATCCGGCCAGACAGCAGTTAGCTCAAACTTTGATTGCTTTGCAAACGCAGCGGGATGCGGCGCAACAGCAACTCCAAGGAATCGAGAAAACTGAACAGCTATTGCGTCGGGAACACGCGACAATCCCCAACAAGCAGTTAGAACAAGCCCGTTTGGCCCAGCAAGTGGCGTTCAAAAAAGCTCTCTACGACAAGATGCAGTCGGCTTTGGTAGATGCTGAGGCGGCAGTAGCTGAGACAACGGGGAGTTTGAGAATCGCCCAATTGCCGCAAACTGATGACGTTGAGTCAAACAAGAGAGGTTTGCCCGTGATGCTGGCGGTGGGAGGATTTGTGGGATTGCTGCTGGGCGGGGGGTTGATATTTTTGTTGGGGATGCTCAACGGCAAGTTTTACAGTTGGGAAGAAGTGCGGGCGGCTTTGGTGGAAAAAGAGGTGCCGATACTGGGAGTTTTGCCTGAAGTGACGGTGTTTGATTCCTACGGCGATGAAATGCCTCTGGCCCTGGAGGCAAATTCTCCCTATTTGGAATTTTACGAGCGGTTGCGTACTAATTTGCGCCGGATTGGGGACAAACCGGTGAAGGTGGTGTTGTTGACTTCGGCGGCGCCTTTGGAGGGGAAAAGTTTTAGTGCTTACAATTTGGCAATTGCATCGGCTCGATCGGGTAAACGGACTTTGCTAATTGAAGCAGATTTGCGATCGCCTTCTAACGTTGAATCTTTGAAAATTGCTGCTGATCCTCTGGCGACAGTGGAACCTTTGCACTATTACGGCAATATTAGCGAGTGCGTCCTTTTGGTTCCAGAGGTAGAGAATCTATACGTTGTGCCGAGTCCCGGCTTTTTGCGGCAAGCCTCGGCCGTACTAGAATCAAGCGAAATGCGGAGATTGTTTGAGGATGTTCGCAACCGCTTTGATTTTGTCGTGGTGGATTCTCCAGCATTGAGCGAGTGCAACGACGCGCTGACGCTGGAACCGTACACGGACGGTATGATTTTGGTGGCGCGGCCTGGTTACACTTTGTCTAGTATGTTGTCTGAGGCTGCGGATCAGTTGCTGGAATCTGAGGATGACGAGTCGCATAAATCCGGGCCGCGGCTGTTGGGAGCGATTATTAACGGTGCTGATATTCCGGTCAAGTTCCGCAATGATCTTGATGAATTGGAGTTCCCTGTGACTGCGATCGGCGATCGCGCGATAGAAGTGCGATCGAGGCAATTACCGCAGCCGTCAAAGCCTAAAAACAAGGCTATTAATAGTAAATTGAGATAATTTATGTGGCTTGATTCTTGTAAAGCAATCCTCAACCAAATGTGAATATTTTGTAGGTGCAACCTAAGCAGCTTAAGCCGAAAGCACCGTTAACAGCCAGTCGATTTGAGATTTGAAATTTGAGATTTGAGATTTAAAAATTGACTCCACAGATGAATCTGGGAGCTGGAACTTCGGTCTAAAATTTTTCGCTTGTCAACCGTCAACCGTCAACCGTCAACCGTCATTACTTGAAAATGTGTCATCGCACTATTGATTGGATTCCGGGCGTTTCTGGTGTTTGCTCTGGATAAACTGTTCCAAATCGGCGATCGCATCTTCAAAATCCGACAAATTAATTTTCGCAGGTCTAGTCTTCTTCGGCAAACTCGAAGACTGACTCGAAGACTTGGCCTGAGGCGGTGGAGATTTAGGTTGTGCCGCTTGAGTGCTGTTCGATTCTATAGAATCGAACAATTCATCCAGGGACTCAAAAAATGATTGAGCCGAGGCCCGGCGTAAATCTTTCTGGTCGTCATCCGTCATAAGCTACTCCATAGACTGTAAAAGTTGCCAACAAACTCTGCCCGCCCCCGGCGCGTGCAGACATGAAAACCCGACTAAAACAAGCAAGCGCACACAATTTAACCGGACGGTGGAATGCCTGCTGCTGAACTTGCTGCCCCATATAAAACTTGCAGCGGCCATTGTCAGCCTTCAAACTATATTTAACTCTACACCCGCCTACTGAGTGATTTGAGACTTGGTGCAGACCCAGCTCAAAATCATTGACCCTGAAAAAATCTCAGTTACGGCTCTTTCGTTGTCTAATTAACCCTAGTCTAGTCGAGAATAAGGAGACAGGACTTATGCAACTATTACCGCTGTTCAAAGGTTGCGATGGCAACGCGCCACCTCGAAAGGACGGAGAGACGGTGTTTTTTGCTTGAGTCCTAAGATTTCAAAGGCATTAGGAGATTTTAAGGTGACTCAGGGATTTGATTACGATTTAGCAATTATCGGCGCTGGCGTGGGCGGACACGGCGCGGCCATACACGCGGTTAGCTGCGGGCTGAAAGTGGCAATTATCGAAGCAGGGGACATGGGGGGGACTTGCGTCAACCGCGGCTGCATTCCCTCGAAGGCGCTATTGGCGGCTTCGGGGCGAGTGCGAGAGTTGCGGAATGCTCACCACCTGAAGACTTTGGGAATTCAGTTGGGAAATGTGGATTTCGATCGCGGGGCGATCGCCAATCACGCTAACACTATTGTTAGCAAACTTCGCGGCGACTTGACCAACAGCCTCAAACGTTTGAACGTCGATGTCATCCAAGGTTGGGGCAAAATTGCCAGTGCTCAAAAAATTACCGTCGAAACCGATAAAGGCGAGAAAACTATTACCGCCAAGGATATTATTCTCGCTCCCGGTTCGGTTCCCTTCGTCCCCCCCGGGATAGAACTTGACGGCAAAACTGTATTTACCAGCGACGATGCTGTCAGGTTGGAATCGCTACCGAAATGGATTGCAATTATTGGTAGCGGTTATATCGGTTTGGAGTTTTCCGATATTTACACCGCACTGGGCTGTGAAATCACGATGATTGAGGCTCTAGATCAGTTGATGCCGACTTTCGATCCAGATATTGCTAAGTTAGCAGAACGGGTGTTAATTGCACCCCGCGATATTGAAACAAAAGTGGGTGTTTTGGCTAAGAAGATTACTCCTGGTTCGCCGGTGATTATTGAATTAGCTGATTTCAAGACTAAGGAAATTGTCGAAGTTTTGGAAGTAGATGCTTGTTTGGTAGCAACTGGCAGAGTTCCTGTCAGTAAGAATTTGGGGTTAGAAACTGTTGGCGTGGAAACGATGCGCGGTTATATCCCAGTGAACGATAAGATGCAGGTTTTGGCGGCGGGAGAACCGGTGCAAAACTTGTGGGCGATCGGCGATGTTAATGGCAAGATGATGTTAGCGCATTCTGCGTCTGCTCAGGGAATTGCTGCGGTGGAAAATATTTGTGGCCGTGCCCGCGAAGTTGACTATTTGAGTATCCCGGCGGCGGCGTTTACTCACCCGGAAATTAGCTATGTGGGGATGACGGAACCTGCGGCAAAGGAGTTAGGAAAAACTGAAGGGTTTGAGGTCGGTTCTGTCAAGAGTTATTTTAAGGGAAATTCTAAGGCTATTGCGGAGGGTGAAACTGACGGTATGGCTAAGGTGATTTACCGGAAAGATACTGGGGAATTGTTGGGAGTTCACATTTTCGGTTTGCACGCTTCGGATTTGATTCAGGAGGCGGCAAATGCGATCGCCCAGCGCGATTCTGTGAACACTTTAGCATTCCGAGTTCACACTCACCCGACCCTTTCGGAAGTGTTGGATGAGGCGTTTAAACGGGCGGCTGGAGCGGGTAGTCATTAATTTGTAGGGGCTGTTTTCTTGTTTTATATCCCCGACTTGTTGAATAAGTCGGGGATTTCGGCATACTGTTTTACGGCGGTGGTAGAGCAAGTTAAAGGTGATGAAAGTGCTCGCAATTGCATCTTTTAGCATTCTCCAGAACAGGCAAGATGCCTGTTCCACAAAGAGTAAGTTTTTTTGTGGGGTGGGCATCCTGCCCGCCCGTAAAAGGCTTATTGAGAAATGAAATTCCCTCTTTGCGAATGTTCCGCAATAAAGGCCCGTTATAGTGCGTAAATCGCTGTTCGTCCATAAACAGACAGCTAAGGACTTCATCATTTTGGAGCGACAAATCGGCTCGAATGTGGCTGGTTCTTTTAATTTCTTCGCCTGGGTTTACTTGCCCTTTGAGGACGACTAAAATATCAATGTCAGAGTCTGGGCGTGCATCGCCTCTGGCTTGGGAACCGTAGAGTACCATTTGGGTGAGGCGATCGCCGTACAGTTGCTCGAAGTGCGATCGTAATTGCGTCAGTATGTTCTTAAGTTTATCGTTAATGCTCATATTTGTTGTAAATGATTGGAGGGCGATCGGGATTATTTCGTTATACCAAATATCCCACTCCGATTTTCTCCTACTCACTATAGTTTGTCTTATAAATGGTTGTCAAAGCGGTAAAAATTCCCTATGGTGTTGGAGAAACAGAATTAGTGATACTCCAAAAAAGAGTGATCGCACCTCAATAATAGAAGGGCGATCGCCACGAGCAGTTTACGTTTTTTCTTATTTCACTCCTGGGAATTGGCAATCAAGCTGCCAATAGAAAATGAAGGGTTTCAGACTACGACCTAAAAAATGTCCGGACTATTGATTTAAGAACGGTACTTAGTTGTAGCTTAGCTAGCTTAATAATCGGCTTACTTACAAGTTACTTTCGTCAGGTACATTGTACATCTTTCACAAAATTCCCATTGCTCACTTTTTGGATTCCACTGCATAGTGCCGACGGTACTATCACGTGCGTAATCAAAAGTTAGGGCTTGGGTATATTGATTTGCCTTGCAAAAAGCATTGGCGCCTTGCTGACGTGCTGTCCTATTTGTCCCACTAGCACCTTTTACTGTTACATCAACTGGAATATTATCTCCTTCCGTTGGATTGCGAAAAACCTCTACATCATCATTCTGAGCAATATAACCAGACTTACCAGTATTTCCAGTATTTTGATTGCTTTGGGCTTTTGTGGGCAGGTTAGAAGTAAGGAGCGAAATAGTTAAACCTAGAACGAAAAAAACACCGGAAATGGGTTTCATACCTTTCATAACTGTTGAGTGGAAATCTTTATGTAAACATCATCTGCAAAAACTTCTTTTTTGCCAGTCGGAAAAAGTCGGGACTTCAACAACCGACTCAAATCAAAAAAAGTAGGAAAAAGTAGGATACAATCAGTTAAACTCTAATAACAACGCAACCTATGAACGTTCAAGAAGTCATAAAAATTGCCGACGACCTAGTTTTTGTTAATACGGGAAAACACTTAGACAATCTGCAAGAGATGATACTGCGGGGTACTTTACAATGTCAGAAATACTCAATAATAGCAGATGAATCTCACTGTAGTGAAGGCCACGTCAAAGATATTGCATCTGAATTATGGAAGCTACTATCAGAATTATTAGGTGAAGAAGTCAATAAATCAAATTTTAGAGTCACATTCGAGCGATTAAAATTCTCAAGTGCCGGGAACTTCTATAAAGATTTTGTACACATTGGTAACGTCAACGTCTGTGAAAATAATTCACAGTCCCCAAAAGTCCCCAATTCACCAACCGATGAAGAACTTGTAAACAAAGGCAACACTGAACCAAAATCCCGTCAATTCTTAGCTGAAATGCCTAAGTCTGGTATTTTCTACGATCGCACATCCGAGAGCACCACCCTCAAACAGTGGATTCTACACGAAAACACCCGCTTACTCGCCATACTAGGCATAGTCGGCATTGGCAAAACAGCACTCGCCGTACACCTAGTAGAACAAATCAAACATGAATTTGATTTCATCATCTGGCGAAGTCTCGCCACATCTCCACCCCTGTCAATACTTCAAACAAATATAATTCAATGCTTCTGTATGGGCGGTGTCCCCGTGCCCGCCCCAGAGGAAAAAGCAACCACAGGGGGATTGCCCCTACTAAACTACTTACAAAAATACCGCTGTCTGCTGATACTTGATGACGTACAAATGGTGAACAGCAGCGGACAACTCGCAGGTAATTACCAACCAGGATATGAAGATTACGGCACGTTATTCCGGCAAGTAGGAGAATTATCTCACAATAGTTGTTTACTCCTACTCACTTCGGAACAACCCAGAGAAATTGCCGCATTAGAAGGCAAAAATCAACCCGTTCGTTCATTACAACTGAATGGTTTAGGTGCGGGCGCGGGGGAAATTCTCAGAGAAAAAGGTTTAGCAGAAGATGAAAACTGGTCAGAATTAATTGAACAGTACAGAGGTAATCCCTTGTGGTTAAAAATAGTTGCGACAATGATTCAAGATTTATTTAACGGCAACAGCTCTGAAATCTTGTCGGATGATACACTATTTTTAGGTGATTTAGAATCTTTACTCCATCAGCCATTTAATCGCTTATCCGAGTCAGAAAAACAGGTAATGTCATGGCTAGCGAGTGAAACCGCGCCAGTTTCAATCTCAAAAGTGCCAGATAATCTGCAATTATCTCGATCGCAATTGTTGAAAATTATGCAATCCTTGGCACGGCGTTCATTAATTGAAAAAATCCCGGAGGGCGAACGTACATTTTTCAGCCTTGGGCCCGTACTAAAAGAGTATGTCAAAACTAACTATCCCCGCCAAAACATAGAAAAAGAAGCCCGATCACCCTTTTAGTAAAATTGGGGTTTTAGCCGTTCGCACTTAAATTTGATAGAATTAGGTATCTGCAAAACATCTGAACGATCGCTCAATGCACGTTATCAGTCGCAAAAAATTAAGAGACTACTGCCAAAATCATGCTGATTCCTGCGAAGCCCTCGATGATTGGTACAAGATTGCTAGTCAAGCCAACTGGACTAAACTTATTGAAGTTCAAACTATTTATCCTCAAGCTGAAGCAGTTGGAAATTTTACAATTTTCAATATCAAAGGAAATAAATATCGCTTAATCGTAAGTCTTAACTATCAAAAGCAGATTGTTTATATCAAGTACATTTTGACTCATTCAGAATATGACAAAGGCAACTGGAAAAATGACCCTTACTTTTGACTCCGACAGGTACAGCAGCCTGCTATCTCAATATCAACCTCGAATCATCAAAAATGAAGATGAAAACGATACTTTTTTAGAAATAGTTGAAAACTTGCTATCTAGGAAAAATCTAACTCCCGAAGAAGATACTCTGTTAGAACTTTTAGTCAAACTAATTGAGGATTTTGAAGAAAGTCACTATCAACTGAATGCTTCAACTCCCCACTCAAGACTTCTGCATTTGATGGATGCTAGAAGTTTAGAACTAGCAGATTTAGTAGAAATTATTGGCACAGTTGAGACGGTAACTGAAATCGTTAACGGTCAGCTAGAAATTAGCAAAAAACAAGCTGAGGCTTTGGGAAATTTTTTTCATGTAAATCCGGGTTTGTTTCTGTTTGATTAATCGTAAACCATTATATAATACGTTGAAACTTGTTACGATCGCCCTTTATCCCCCTATCATGCTTCAAATCCGTCGCCGTCCCCCCAGCACATCCGTCTCCGTCCTCTACCTCAGCTACCAAATCGCCGTACCCGACGCCGAACCCCAGCACATCCTCGAAGAAATCGTCTGGCAAAAAGAAGCTGAAGTTGCCCAAAAGCGCGATCGCACCCCGTTATCCGATCTTCACAAAAAACTCCCCTTTGCACCGCCAACCCGCGACTTTCTTGCCGCCCTTAAAAACGGCCAAACCACACCCGCTATCATCGCCGAAGTTAAAAAAGCTTCCCCCAGCAAAGGCGTAATTCGCGAAGATTTCGATCCAGTGGCGATCGCCCTAGCTTACCAACAAAACGGCGCCAGTTGCATCTCCGTACTCACCGATGAAAAGTTCTTTCAAGGCAGCTTCGACAACCTCGCTAAAATCCGTGCCGCCGTCGATTTACCCTTACTTTGCAAAGAATTTATCATCTATCCCTACCAAATCTATCTCGCCCGGATTCACGGCGCGGATGCTGTATTGTTAATCGCAGCCATTCTGTCAGATAAAGACTTACAATACTTTGTAAAAATTGTCAAGACTTTGGGCATGACAGCTTTGATAGAAGTTCACACTCTCGAAGAACTCGATCGAGTATTAACGCTAGAAGGCGTCAACCTGATCGGTATCAACAACCGCAACCTAGCAGACTTTTCCGTCAGCCTAGAAACTACCGCTCAACTATTAGCCGATCGACAAACCGAAATCCAAGCAAAAGGCATCCTCATCGTCAGCGAGTCAGGAATCCACACTCCCGACGACTTAACTCAAGTTGCCAGTGCCGGCGCCCAAGCCGTCCTCATCGGCGAATCCCTAGTCAAACAGCCGGATCCGGGTGCAGCTTTAGCCTCGCTTGCCGATCGCCCTCCCAGCCTGTGAAAGGCGAGACCGCTTGACAAACCACCCTTAATTCTGATAAAAAATGATTAAGTAGGTAAATAATGAGAATTTCTAGCCTGCATCGACTCAAGCGCTACTGTAAAAAAAAATAGCACTCAAAGCTATATTGCATAGAAATATTTTGCCAGACAGCAATTAAATCTATTCTGTAAGCGGGTCGATCGCAAGATTTAGCGTGTCCAACGCACCCAGCCCCGAATATTCGATCGGCAAAGCAGGGGGTTATTGTACGGTTAGAAAACAAATAAAAAATCGGGCATCTAATGTTCACCTGTGATGCCTCATGCAATTGCAATGGGGTATCGGTTCGCTGAGGTATATTAGCTTTCATGGAGCCAATCCCCCTTCCTTCGTACATTCATTATGAATTGCTACTTCAATTGTTAGAACGCAAAACGATGTTTGCTGTCAGTCCACAATCGCCGCAGCAGCAACAAGTGCACCAACTTATTATTACACTGCGTAAAGCCCTTGCCATTCAAAAGCAATTAGAACAAAGCTGCGAGCGATCGAACTTAGCGGTAGAACACCGCTGGTCTCTAAATGAAATTAACCACAAGGGAGTTAAAAGTTAAAAAAGTTAGAGTAGCGACGTGACGTATCGTATTTGATTTATTCTATATAACTCCCACAGAAAAACTTAGGACAATATCATGGACAACAAATTAATGCTGATGATTCCCGGCCCGACGCCGGTACCTGAAGCGGCCTTGTTAGCGATGGCAAAACACCCGATGGGCCACCGCAGCAAGGAATTTGACGGGATTTTTGCAGAATGTACCGAAAATTTGAAATGGCTGCACCAAACTAAAAGTGACGTGCTGAGTTTAACCGTTTCCGGTACCGGCGCGATGGAAGCTGGGATAATTAATTTTTTGAGTGCGGGCGATCGAGTTTTAGTTGGCACTAACGGCAAATTTGGCGAACGTTGGGCCGAAGTCGCCGAAGCTTACGGTTTAAACGCCGAAATTATTAAAGCCGAGTGGGGCCAACCTTTAGACCCCGAACACTTCCGCGAAAAACTCGAAGCAGATACAGAGAAGCAAATCAAAGCTGTCATCATCACCCACTCGGAAACCTCCACCGGCGTCCTCAACGACCTCGAAACCATCAACCGCCACGTTAAAGCCCACGGTGAAGCTTTAATTATGGTCGATGCTGTCACTAGCTTAGGCGCTGTCAATATTCCGATGGACGCTTGGGGAATCGATGTCATTGCTTCGGGTTCTCAGAAAGCTTACATGATTCCTCCAGGTTTGGGTTTTGTGGCCGTCAGTCCCAAAGCTTGGGAAGCTTATAAAACTGCGAAACTGCCGCGCTATTATTTGGATTTGGGTAAATACAGCAAAGACGCTGCAAAAAATACCACTCCTTTTACTCCCCCTGTCAATATGTTTTTTGCCCTGCAAGCATCGCTGCAGATGATGAAAACAGAAGGGTTGGAAAATGTTTTCGCGCGACACCAACGCTTAATGAAAACTACTCGCGCTGCTGTCAAAGCTTTAGGTTTGCCGTTGTTTGCCGCTGACGAAGCCGCGAGTCCTGCGATTACTTCGGTTATGCCACCAGAATCCGTAGATGCTCAAAAAGTGCGGACTTTGATGCGAAAGAGATTTGACATTGCTCTCGCCGACGGACAAGACCATTTGAAAGGTAAAATCTTCCGAATCGGTCATTTGGGCTTTGTGTCCGATCGCGATATTCTAGCAGCAATTTCCTCTTTAGAAGTGGTGTTGCGAGAATTGGGTCATGAAGGCTACACTCCTGGTGCCGGCGTTGCCGCTGCTGCGAAGCTTTTGGCTGAATCTTAATCCCAGTTATTAAAGGATTTTGGATTTTTGATTATTTATATCTAAAATCTAAAATCCTTTTAATATGCTTGGGATAACCAATCAAAGATTTTATCCAACTGGTCGAGAGTGACTAAACCGTATTGCCACAGAACCATCGGCAAGGAATTCGGGTCTTTATCAGGCTGCCGCTGTTTGTCACCGCCGACACGTTCGGCGACAGCAATTGACGCGGGAGAAATTGCCAAATCTTCTTGTAAAAATCGAATTAATCGAGTGTATGTAGCGGGTGCCATGTGATTTCACCTCTAAGTATAGGACACCATTTTCTGATGTGAACCTGATGTTTTTGATGAGTAATAAGCCAGTTTTAAATTTGTCTTATAACCGTCGATAGCTGTTAAAACAGTATTAGCGGTTGAACTGCCAAACGTAATGCTGAGTGCGACTGTAAAGCTAACCTTTCCCAAAAAGTGAAAGGTTTTGCAATTTTACTGATGTCGGCCCGATCGACTTGCGATCGCGATCGAACTTAAACTGAATACCTCGGCATCTTTGCAGCGCGAATCAGAATTTATTCTGCTACCTAAAACTACTAAACCAGGTTCAGAGTTTAACTTCATCTGCCGAAATGCAGAATCCGCAAATCTACTTCGGCAAAATTAGTTAGATATTTCGATCAAACCCAAAACTGCTACCAGAAGTTAAGTTTGCCAATTACCGCCAATTAACTTGGCTCGTAGCATATTACTTTAGATAGGTTTAGTAGATTTACCTCGCTCGCCAGAACTTCCAGAGAATTTCTTTTCGTGTTGCTATACCTTGAGGCTGAGTATCGTCTCTCAGGATTGGTAACGAGTCGCTGACTCGTCTCATACCTGCGACCAACAATCTACAGCTTCCGGAAACAAGCTCAAGTCCTGACTGGCTGAGATCGACATCGTAGCAAATCTTTCGGTGTTTGTACTGAATGTTACATTAATATTCTAATAGATTTAATCAATTTTTGTAAAGTTTCTAAATTTTCTCCGGTATTCCGAAGGTAGGGGGCTCTCTGGGCGATGGAAAGCGGGGGATTGTGTCTGTCTGCAGCTTTTACTGAAACAGTCCGAAGTTTTACTGAAAAAACTCGATTGCAAGACGATCGCCCACTTTGACACCGAGTTCAGCAGCCCGCCCGCCCCGGAGTTCAATCACTCGATCGACAGCAGTATCGGGCCCGTAGGTAGGACAAGGCTCGGCAGTACAAGGAGGTGCAGAAACTTCGATCGCCTCAACCACCCCATCCCGGACAAAAATCATATCCAGAGAAATCTTGCAATTTTTCATCCAAAAATTGACCCGCCGCGCCGCTTTAAACTCAAACAGCATTCCTCTGTCATCCGGCAAAGAAGTTCTGTACATTAAACCCATAGCTTGCTGTTCCGGTGTTTTCGCCACTTCGAGTTCGATTGGGCGATCGCCTATCCGAGCTCTAGCAGAAACAGGCAGCATTTGACCCGATGTTGTCGCAGTCGGAGACCGATCCGCCACAATACCAGTAGCACCAGCATTGGCGACAGGTAAATTCGGCGAACATCCCAGCAAAAATATACTTACTCCAATACCGAGCAAAGTAGCTAAATAATTCATATTGATTTTAGATTTTAGATTTTAGATTTTAGATTGCTAATTGACTATTGGACATTGGATATTGGACATTGGAACTAGCCAACAGCCAACAGTCAACAGTCAACTGACTGCTTCAAGCTTCCCGCATCACATAGCCAACACCGCGCACCGTCTGAATCAAGCGCTTTTCGCCCTCATCTTCAATCTTGAGGCGCAGATAGCGGATGTAAACCTCAATCACATTCGACTCGCCCAAAAAGTCGTAACCCCAAACATTTTCCAGAATTTGTTCCCGAGTCAAAACCTCGCGGGGATGTTCCATCAAATACTTTAGCAGTTCAAATTCCTTCATCGTCAGGTCGATCGCCCGTCCGTTCCGCAGGGCCCGCCTAGAGGCCAAATCCAAAACTAAATCGCCAAACCTCAATTGTTCGTTGCTGCTGTTATCCGGCTGCAAATACAAGCGCACCAACTGCAAAAACTCCTCAGTGCGGTAAGGTTTGAGAAAATAATCATCCGCCCCAGCTTCCAGACAAGCTACGCGATCGTCAACTGTATCACGACCGACAAGTAGCAGCACCGGCACCCGATTGCCAATACTTCTGAGGTAAGAACACAGTGATAGCCCCGACTCAGCGCCAAGTATCCGGTCAATTACAATCAAAGCAGGCTGCAATTCACGGGCTAAATTTTGGCCGGTGGCGGTGTTAGAAGCTACTACCGGTTCATAGCCGGAGGATTTTAAATCTAGACTCAAGTGTCCGGCGAGAACTTCGTCTGTTTCAACTAGCAGGACACAGGGATTGCGATCGAGAGTAATTGCAGCCATTGAATTGACCGATGAAGACCATAACTGTTCTAGCACGTCTTAAGGAAGACAGGGAGAGGGGGAGAGAGGGAGAGGGGGAAAGTGGGAGAATGGGAGAATTATTAATTACCAATTAAGCTATTTGGCATTTAAATTGAAGCTTGCTTGCCCCGGGCTATCCTGCCCGCCCCACAAGAGTTTAAGTAAAAAGTAGCTTACAAATTAAATGCGCTACAGCTTACCAATTACCAAATTGAATAATTTATGACCATCATCGTATTCGGCAGTATCAACATCGACCTAGCAGCAAAAACTCCCCGGTTGCCGCAGCCAGGGGAAACTATCATCGGTAGCAATTTTTTCACGGCAGGCGGCGGCAAAGGAGCAAATCAAGCCGTCGCGGCCGCCCGTCTCGGCACTTCCACCCACATCATCGGTCGCGTCGGTAACGATAAATTTGCTGAAGAATTATTGACAAGTTTACAATCTTATGGTGTAAATACAGACAATGTATTAATAGACCAAAACACTCATTCAGGAGTGGCAATTATCGCCGTAGACGAGACAGGTCAAAATAATATTATTGTGATTCCGGGCGCGAACAATAATGTCGGTGAAGCAGATATAGAACGTCTCCAAAAACTGTTAACACCAGCTACATCCTTGCTGTTACAGTTAGAAATTCCCCTGGAAATTGTCCAAAAAGCTGCGAAAGCTGCTCGTCAAGCGGGGGTGCGAGTTATTCTCGATCCAGCACCGGCTAGGGCGGATTTGCCGATCGAACTTTATCCGCTAATTGACATTATCACGCCGAATGAAGTGGAAGCCAGTCAGTTAGTCGGTTTTCGGGTGAATGACACGGAAACAGCGATTGTAGCTGCCAAACAGTTGCAGGAGCGCGGTGTCAAGAATGTTATTGTCAAATTGGGCGATCGCGGGGCTGTTGCTGTTACTGCGGATGAAACCTTTTTTGTACCGGCTTTTGCTGTGGAGGCGATCGACACTGTGGCTGCTGGCGATGCTTTTAACGGCGGGTTGGCCTCTGCATTAGATGCCGGTCTGTCCTTGTCAGAGGCGGTGCGGTGGGGCGCAGCAGCGGGCGCTTTGTGCACAACTAAAGTGGGTGCTCAAGGTGCTATGCCCGATCGGGCAATTTTTGATAAATTTTTGCAGAATTTAATTTAAATTTATGAGAAGGAGTCAGAAGACAGAATTCTAAATTATCAATTCCCCAGGCATGAAGTCAGGGGTGTCGGTAAGGAAATATTTTTTTATTGTCTCATATTAAAATCGGAGGCTTTAAACCTCGATTCTCCATCCTGTCCCACAGAGCCCATTCTTGATTCTGGGTTCTGAATTATGAATTCTTCTTTGGTAAGGTGCGCCGAAGAGCACCCTACGTTAACTTTCCAAACGCGCATTACTGGAACTTGTAAGGTGCGCCGCATAGCACCCTACTTGTCTACTTTTCTGGCCGCTGAATAATTGTTTCAACTACCCGCCGCTTAACTTTTGGATCGATACCAATCAGCCGCACGTATTCGCCGCCGTGTTCCGCCAAACAAGTTTCTAAAGATGCAACCACATCTTTTTCCTGTGCATTGTTAATCGTCGCGCAACTTTGCCAAGAACCAGTCTTAAATCGGCGATTATCTGCATATTCCATGCCAATTTTGCAGCCTCTTGCTAATAACTGTTTTACTTGTTCCAATACCTCGGAACTCAGCCGCGCCGCATGACCGTTACCACCTTCAGAACTTGGCTCGACGTAAGCCTTATAATATTTGGATGACGGGTCGTTTAATTCACTTTGCGTTGGCCCAGCCGCCGCAGCCTTGGGGGTTCCTTGAACGTTGAACAGGCGCGATTGGTTGTATTCATCTACTAAGCGCATTTCCTGAATCCGCTTTTGTTGACCCACCATCAAATTGCCCATTTCTAATAAATGAGCGAGGCTGAAATTCGGGTTCTGGAAATCTGGCGCTGCTTCCAAAGTGTTTACCAAACGCTTGGAAACTCGCTCAATTCCTACTTGGTGAATGAATTCGCGGATTTGTTCGTCGTAAATGCGCGATCGCAAAGCACTAAAAAAGTCGATCGACTGATCGGGAAAATGATCGACTAACCCCACAATATCGGCTTTTGACAACTTGTCAGACTCAAAAATTCCCCCAACAATGCCAATTTTATCATCCCGGCTGGGTTCCCAATAAAACTTCTCCATCCGCCCGTCGCGAATCAGCGGCGCGTACAGGGTAGAAAAATCATTTCCCGTGACAATAATCGGCACTCGGTGCAGTGGCGTACTGTCATAACTTCCCGGTAACTGCACGTTAGTTGGATTATCAGCAATATTCATCAGAGTCGCATTGACCATCTGAGTATTGACAGTATATTGAGTAGTAGAATCGAACCTGCCAGCACCGGCATCCAAATCATTAATAAAGATGGCGCACATCTCGCCCCGCACCCGAATTTGCTCCGCCGCTTCCCGGTAGCGCAAGCGAATTAAACGCGCCGGATCTCCTGCATCCGGGCTTTCTAATTCCCCACCAGATATCATCACCGGTTCAAAGCCCATCCGCCGAAAAACCAGTTCGGTTTGAAAAGTTTTGCCTTCTCCTTTGCGGCCGTGAATTCCCAAAATTAGGGGAACTCTTACTCCGGGCAAATTTAAAAAGTTTTTAGTGACGTGCACCGCAACTTTATCGAGAAAGTTAGGAGAAATGTAATAACTCATCAGTAGATTTGTGAGGGAGTAATTGAGGTTGCTGTTATGATTTTATGACAAAACTAACAGCCTGCACCGCTAACCTGGATTTTTACCGTACAATCGAGGTCTGAATATTATGTGTTAAGGAGCGATTCGTGAGTCCAGAAACCTTACTAAAAGAACCAAACGTGCAAGCCGAAGCCAGTCCCTTCAGTTCTGAGAGCTTCGACAGCTATGTAATGACAACTTACGGGCGTTTTGCGATCGCCCTAGAACGGGGCCTGGGCTGCCGCGTTTGGGATACCGAGGGCCGCGAATATCTCGATTTTGTGGCTGGTATTGCTACCTGCACTCTGGGACACGCCCACCCGGCAATGATTGCAGCGGTAACTCAGCAAATTCAGACCCTGCACCACGTTTCTAATCTTTATTACATCCCCGTACAGGGCGAGCTGGCAAAGTGGCTTGTAGACCATTCTTGCGCTGACAGAGCCTTCTTTTGCAACTCCGGCGCGGAAGCTAATGAAGCGGCAATTAAACTCGCCCGCAAGTACGCCCACGAAAAATTAAATATCTCGAATCCGACAATCATTACCGCCGTTGCGAGTTTCCACGGACGGACTTTGGCGACAATTACGGCAACGGGACAGCCTAAATATCAGAAGGGTTTTAGCCCTTTGGTTGCCGGATTTCACTACGTGCCCTACAACGATATTAGTGCGATCGAAAGTGCGATCGAGCAACTCGACAAAGACGAACGCCAAGTAGCAGCAATTATGCTGGAAGCGCTGCAAGGCGAAGGCGGAGTTCGCCCCGGAGATATCGCCTACTTCCAGCGAATTCGCGAAATTTGCGACGAAAAAGGCATTTTGCTCATTCTCGACGAAGTGCAAGTCGGGATGGGACGCAGCGGCAAATACTGGGGCTACGAAAACCTCGGCATTGAACCGGATATCTTTACGTCTGCCAAAGGATTGGGCGGCGGTATCCCGATCGGCGCTATGCTGTGCAAATCTTTCTGCGATGTATTTGAACCGGGAAGTCACGCCAGCACTTTCGGCGGCAATCCTTTTGCTTGCGCTGTAGCTTTGTGCGTTTGCCAAACTTTGGAACGGGAAAACCTTCTAGAAAACGTGCAGCAGCGCGGGGAACAGTTGAAAGCAGGGCTCAACAAGTTGGCGGCCGAATATCCGCATTTAATTGCCGAAGTGCGCGGCTGGGGTTTGATTGTCGGGATGGAATTGCAAGCTGACATCGAACTGACATCGGGCGATATCGTCAAATCTGCGATCGCCGCAGGAGTTCTGTTGGTTCCTGCAGGGCCGAAAGTGCTGAGATTTGTCCCGCCGCTGATTGTCACTGCCGCTGAAGTCGATCGAGCTCTGCTGGCAGTGGAGTCAGCCTTGCGCTCTCAAGCGGTACAGTAAAATCTACTGAGTTGATTTTTGTTAGCTGTAGCGCTGAAACTCGCGCAATATCCTAGATAACTCACTTAGTCGAGGACACACTCTTCCTCAGAAACCGGGTTTCTTTCGAGATTCCTCGTTACCAAACCCAATAGTTTCCCAGAAGCCCGGTTTTTTGGCCTAAGTCCGATCGGGGTATAAAGTAAACCCGCCCCGCTGCAAGTCTGTCAGGGCGGGTTTGTCAAATTTAGAACTGTCTGTGAAACCCGCCCCGAAAGACTGACGGTGTTTTGAACTGCGATTTTACTAAAGAGCAGCGCGCAAAATTATACTATTAGCCATTGCAGGTGCTAGTTTCGCTATGTGAGTGTCTGTTGGGTGTGAATCGTGATTTAACTATTTCGCGCCCTTCCAACTCAACTGAGTACCGTTATAGTGGGAAGGGCGGGCGACGACGATTGCATCCTCAAGTAATTTTGGGGAGCTCTTTCAAGAGAGAAAATATGTAATCCTCGTCACAAAATTTTTTTGTAATGCTTTGCTCATCAACTGTATATTGTGAGAGAATAGAAGAATCAAGGAGGTGATGTTGATTGCTACACAAGGCTATCCAAGTTCGTTTCTATCCTACCCAAAATCAACAAATACAAGTAGCTTCAACTTTTGGGGGTGCGCGTTGGTGGTCTAATTATGGTCAAAATCAATCAATTGAAGTATATAAAAAAACTGGAAAAAAAATTGCCTACTCCGGTCTCAACACACTTTTACCTGTCATCAAAAAATCCGATGAAAGTGTAGGATTAGGTCAGTATTACAGCCAATTTGGGCAAGTTAATACGCTCAAATTAACGGCTGCATACAAAAATTTTTTTGATGAAGTGGCTGGGTTTTATAAGTTCCCATCTCAAGCTAAAAAACTGTTAGTTCAGCATCCTAAAAAAGTCAATTTTGTGTGTAATATAATTTACAGTTATAGAAGAAAAACTAAAACAAAAATAAAGAGATATAGATTAAGTGAGGGTAAAAGTCCCAATTCAATTATTAGTAAGAAATATTCAGGAAAATATCTGGCATCTATACTGAGTGAAATCAAGAAGGCTGAGAACCAGACAACAAAAGAAGGTAGGATTGCTGGCGATTTAGGAGTGAAATACTTTGCTATTGTCCCCGATAATGAAAAAGTATCTATATATGACAATGCCAAGCATTTTGCCAAGCAGGAGAAGAACTTGAAGCGCCAGCAGCAAAAGTTTACAAACCAGCATAAAAGTAATTCTGAACACAAATATAGAAAAGCTGTGGCAAAGGTATGCGAGCGGTTTAGGAATTTGTGGCAATATTTTCTACATAAACTTAGTTATAAGTTGGTCAGCGCTCGCCTCGCGCTCATAGTAGAAAACTTTCATTTCTGGGACATGATTCGCAATCAAAATTTGGCGAAAGCAAGATCGGATGAGGTTTTGGGAAGTTTTACCAACTTCTTAGCCTACAAGTGGGAACGCAAAGAGGGGAACTTAGTCGAGATTGATACAGGGGTTTCCACTTCCAAACTCTGTTCTAATTGTTTCCATCAAATGGCCGAGATGCCCTTAGATATGAGGGAAGGGACTTGTCCTCACTGTGCTACCGATCGCGCTCGCGAGAAGAAAGCAGGGATAAATATGAAAGCAGAAGGTATCAAAATACTAAAGGCGCAAGAAGGTTCAGCCATTTCGGCTTTAGGATGCGAGGTAAGACCAAAGGTTAGACGAAAGTCTCAGCTAAGGCACTCGCCTATGAGTACAGAAGCCCCTACTATATTCGGTACTACGATTTAGCGGTGGGTAGTTCACTTGGTTGCACGGAAGCAGCGCTCCTATGATTAATAGTTTGGCGGAATGCACGATGGACGAACAGCGTCGCAAAACTGATGTTAATATGCTCCAAGCGCTGCTGGAAAATCCTGGGGACTCAGGAATAGATTTGATTTTGAGGACGAACCCAAAGTCGATCGACTTTGGGTTCGTGCAAACGCTTTATTTGGAAGAAGTGGCACTGACGCGAGAAAGCTTGCTGAAAGCTGCAAAATTTTTCCAAAGGGCGATCGCACCCTTAGAATCTGCAAAAGGGAGTTATAAATTGCCCGCAACCGGGGCAGCCTATCTGGCTTTTTTAGCAGAAGTATTGCAGGCAGTCGCGCGCGGGCCTGATTCGCAGCACCTGTACTCGCTGCTGAGAAACAATTTAGACAAACTCGACCAGAATTTCGCACAACTGCTGCGCCACTGGGCCACTTTGGTGATCCCTGCTGCCAAAGAATCGGAGACTAGGCGCATTGCAGCGTTAATCGGCAATCTGAGCAACAAAATTGGGCGGTTTCCCCTCGGCAGCAAAGCTCACAACTTGGAAATCGAAATTGCCGGTTACGAAACAGTTGCCAAGGTGTTTACCCGCAAAGACTTTCCCCAAGAATGGGCGGTGATGCAAAACAATCTGGGCAACGCTTATAGCGATCGTCCCAAAGGTGATAAGGCTCAAAATATCGAACAGGCGATCGCTTGCTTTGAAAATGCCCTACAAGTACGCACGCCCGAACATTACCCGGAACAGTGGGCGACGCTGCAAAACAATCTAGGCAACGCTTACAGCGAGCGTCTCAGGGGAGATCCGGCAGACAATCTAGAACACGCGATCGCCTGCTATCAAAACGCGCTGCGAGTTCGCACCCGCGAAACTTTCGGGGAAGAGTGGGCGAGCACTCAAAACAATCTCGGCCGTGCTTACAGCCGGCGGCTGCGGGGCAACCGAGCTGAAAATCTGGAACTGGCAGTCGCTTGCTACCACAATGCTTTGCAAGTCTACAACCGCAAGGTGTTTCCCCGGCGCTGGGCTACAACTCAAAATAATTTGGCAAATGCTTACTGCGAGTTGCTGCGGGGCAACCGAGCTGAAAATCTCGAATACGCGGTTACGTGCTATCAGAGAGCTTTGCAGGTGCGGACTCGGGAAGCTTTTCCGCAGCAGTGGGCGACTACTCAAAGGAATTTGGGCCGGGTGTTTGTCGATCGCATCAAAGGCGATCCGGTGGAAAATTTGGAAATGGCGATCGCCTGCTATCAAAATGCTTTACAAGTCTACACCCGCATCAAATTTCCCGAAGCCTGGGCTTCGATCCAAACTTACCTAGGTAGGATCTACAGTCGGCGGGTGAAAGGGGAAAAAGCCGAAAATATGGAAATGGCGATCGTCTGCTATCAAAATGCTTTGCTGTTTTGCAACCGCCAAAAATCTCCCGAACGCTGGGCAATGCTCTGTGCCTACCTCGGTCGCGCTTTCTGCGAACACGTGAAAGGGGAAAAAAACCGCAACCTCAAAAGCGCGATCGCCTGCTATCAAAATGCGGCCGAAGTCTACACCAAGCAGGCATATCCCAACCGCTGGGCAATGCTGCAAATTTATCTGGGCAGGGCTTATTCGCAACTGACGCAGGCCGAAGACTTGTCCCACATGGAAAGCGCGATCGGCTGCTATCACAGCGCCTGTCAAGTCTACACTCGCGAAACCTATCCCCACCGCTGGGCTGAAATTTTATTTTATTTGGGTCAAGCTTACCGAGTTCGAGGCGACTTGCTTCGCGCCTACGGGGTTTTTACTGCTGCTGTCGATACTGTTGAATTCTTGCGTTGCGAAGTTGGGGCTGATACAGTCGATTTTGGCGATCAGACGACTACCGCAAAAGTCAAATTAACCCGCACCTGGGCTGGACTCTATAAATGCCTGGTGCAAGTTTGCTTGGAACTCGGCGCCAGCCAACCTGAATATTACGCTAAGGCTCTGGAATACGCCGAACGCCACAAAAATCGGAATTTGGTACAACTGCTGGTTAAATGCCACTTGACTCCGAAAGCCGAAATTCCTGCAGCGGTGCGAAGCGAGTTGGAGTCCCTGCAACTGGAAATAGCGGGGGAACAGCGGCACCAAGAACAGGGAGAACCTGAGCCGAACACGACCTTGATTTCTGAGGCCGATAGCCAAGGTTTGAACAGCGGTTCTCTGCTGCCGAACTCGGACTTCATGCACTTAAATCAATTGTGGAAGCAGTTGGATAGGTTGATTGCGCGGGAGGTGCAGGCAAACGATCCTTTCTTCAGCCTAGCTCACAAAGTTGAACCGATCGCTTTCGAGCAAATTCGCCAATTGTTGCCTGATGACAATTGCGCTGTTGTGGCGTGGGCGAGTTTGGGGGAGTTGCTGGTTGCTTTTGTGGTGGTAAAGAGTGCACAATATCCCGCCGTTCACCTGTGTTCGGCGGAAAATGCTTTGGCTGCCGAAAGTTGGGGCCAGGAGTACCTCACCGCTTATTCTGAACAAAAAGGTCGCTGGATCAATCATCTCCCGGCTCGCCTCAAACGCTTGGCTACGATGCTGGAAATCGATCGAGTGGTGGCGCTGATTCCGGAGAATTGCGATCGGCTGATTTTTGTGCCGCACCGATTTTTGCACGCTTTGCCACTCCACGCTTTGCCTTTGGCGGGGAGAGACGGGTTTGAGGACGGTGGGGGAATTTTTAGGTCTGGGTGGAGCGATCGCAGCGGTTTTGATGTGGAAACCTACAGCCTTTCGGATTTTTCTCAAAGTTCGTCTTTTGGCGACGTTGCAGCGCCTGCTGCTTATTTGATCGATCGATTTGCCGGAGGAATTCGCTATGCTCCTAGCTGTCAGCTATTGCTGTTGAGACAAAATGCACACGGAGCGGCTATTGGTCGGTACAGACCCGGTTTGCAGCAGCTTTTGGCAATTCCAACTTTCACCAGAGATGCGTTCTACAGCAACATTGAAATCGGCAATATTTCCCAGTATTTTGCGAGTACAGAAGTTATGCGCCATAAGCCTGCAATTAAAGAGGCTTTTTCCCAAGAAATGTCTGCTAATAATGGGAGTTTGCCCCAGCAAAGAGGGCAGTTGCAGCAGAAAAAATGCGCTCATTTTGCTTGTTTGAGTTTGCTTAATTTGGCTTGGCCACTGAAATCCGCAGTGTTTTTGAGGAATGATTCTCTGAGTTTGGAGGAAATTTTTAATCTGGATTTTCGGCAATATTTTTTAGTTACTTTATCGGGTTGCGAAATTGCCGCTGGCGGAGTTAGCGGTGCTGGAGGAGATTTTGTGGGTTTGTCGGCGGGTTTGTTGTATGCTGGCACGTCTAGTGTGGTTAGCAGTCTGTGGAAGGTGAACGATGTTTCTACGCTGCTGCTGACGAGCAAGTTTTATGAAAATCTGGGACGGTTTTCTCGGTTGCAGGTGGGAGATGTGGCGATGGCACTGGCGGACGCTCAAAGGTGGCTGCGGGATTTGACTAGCGAGGAATTGGAGGTGTTGCTGGCGGATTTTCAACCTCAAATTTCGCAAATGTTCGATCGGCTTTCTCAAAGTTCTCGCCTGATTGCGGAGGCTTCTTTGCAGCAAATTCGCAACCGCAAACCCTATCCTTTTGCCAATCCTTATTATTGGGCGGCTTTTACTGCGGCTGGGGTTTAGTGATTAGTTATTAGTGATTAGTCATTTAAAAACCCGAAACTGACAACTTATTTAAAATTGTCAGTTTCGGGTAAAAATTCAACAAATTACAGCAAAAGTTTAGGATTTTTTGCCGAAAATTTGTTCTTTCAAGGCTTGAATTTCTTGACCTAATTGTTGCCTGTTGGACGATCGCAGCAAATAGCGGTAGATAAACCACCCGGTATATCCGATACCAATTAGCTCGAATGTGGGTGCTAGCAGGGGGATGTCGTTGAGTTCGTCTATTACGCCCAAAAGCACTTTCAAAGAGACAATCGAGGCTACAATTACACCGATAACAGTCAGGGGACTTTTGTACTGCTCGTAAAAGCTGCCAATGTAAGCGGGAAACTCAGACAAAATTGAGATAATTTGTTCTTTGATCTGCTGGGTCTGACTTGGCGGTTCTTCGGTAATTATGACTTTTGTTGTACCGCTTGAACTGTCTGCTTCATTTCCGGCAGGAACTTCGGTGATGATAACGGTTGTTTCTGGTTCGTTTGATGAAGTCATTTCTCCACTCGCAATAGTTTTTTGCTGGTTGGCGGCAGGTATTTCAACTGCTGCTGCGACTGTTTCAAGAGCCGGTATTTCGACTGCTGCAACCTCCCCGTCGGTTGGTTCAAGAGCCGACACTTCGCCTGTTTCTGAAGTCGGTATTTCGACTGCTGTAACTTCCACTGCTTGTTCGACAGTCGGCGTTTCGACTGTTTCGATCGCAAGTTTTTCTACTTCTGAAACCTCTGCTGCTGATGGTTCAACAACCGGGGTTTCGACTGTTTCAAGAGTCGGTGTTTCGACTTTTGAAACCTCCACTGCTGACTGTTCTGTAGCAGAACTTTCGGCGACTGTTTCTGCGTGTGGTTGTTCTGGGGTAGGAGTTTCGTCCGCGACACCAACAGCAGGCCCATTCAAGTTGCTAATGGCATCAAGCAAACGGGTTTTAGCCGTTCCTCGCTGGTGAAGGATTACCCAAGATTCTATCAGGTCGGGGCCGTGCATTGCACCTGTCAGAGCGGCTCTGAGCGATCGCATAATTAGCCCTTTGTTAAGATTTTTCTCTTTACTGAGCTTTTTAGTGATTTTCTGAGCTTCCGCTGATGTCAGGGACGAATGACTTTCCATAGCTTCTACAACTGCTTGTAAAGCCTGTGCAGCCCCTGTTTGCTGCAATTGTGCGAGTGCTTCTTCTTCGTATTCCACCGTGGTGGAGAAGAATACCTTACACATATCCACAGCATCGGTTAAGCGAACGAGACTCGGGCCGATTAAAGCAGCTATTTGTTCGAGCCAGGGACGGTCTGCCTCCAAGTCAAACTCATAACCGCCTTTCTGCCACCAATAAGGTATCAGCAAATCTGTCAATTGCGGCACTGGCATTTTGTGCAGGTATTGACTGTTTAGCCAATTGAGTTTATCCCAGTCAAATTTTGCACCGGCTTTGTTGACTCGATAGAATGTAAATAATTCTGCTGCTTCAGACAGTGTAAATATTTCCTGCGTTGAATCCGGCGGAGTCCAACCGAGCAAAGTCATGTAATTGACTAAAGCTTCGGGCAGGTAGCCCATATCTTTGAAGTCAGAAATCGAGGTTACGCCGTCGCGTTTAGAAAGCTTTTGCCCTTGGGAGTTTAAAATCAGCGGCGTGTGGCCAAATTCTGGGATTGTCGCGCCCAAAGCTTCGTAGAGCAATATTTGTTTGGGAGTATTGCCGATGTGATCTTCGCCGCGGATGACGTGGGTGATGCCCATGTCGATGTCATCGACAACTACTGCGAGGTTGTAGAGGGGTTGGCCGATAACGCCGCCGCTGGATGCACGGGCAATTACCATATCGCCGCCGAGGTCGCTACCTTTCCAGGTTACGGTGTCGCGCACCATGTCGTTCCAAGAAATTGTGCGATCGTCGTCGATGATAAACCGAATCACAGCTTGTCGCCCTTCGCCTTCAAAAGCTGCGCGCTCTTTGCTTGTCAAGTTGCGGTGTCGGTTGTCGTAGCGGGGGGCTTGTTTGTTGGCTTTTTGTGCTTCCCGCATTTCGTCGAGTTCTTCCGACGTGGTGTAGCAGCGGTAGGCGAGTCCATTATCTAGAAGGGTTTGGACTGCTCGGCGGTATATTTCCAGACGCTGTGACTGAAAACTCGGGCCTTCGTCCCACTCCATACCCAGCCAGGTGAGTCCTTCGAGGATGTTATCGGTGTATTCGCTTTTAGAACGTTCTACGTCTGTGTCTTCTACCCGCAGGATGAATTTTCCGCCTTGGTTGCGGGCAAACAGCCAGTTAAATACGGCGGTTCTGGCGGTACCGATGTGTAGGTTTCCGGTGGGACTGGGCGCTAGACGGACTCTGACATTCATGTAGATTTTTGCTTTTAGATTGGGCGATTTACGGGTTGGGGGAATAGCTGATGTTTAAGACTTCAAATTTTATTATATTTTGTTGCCGAATTAACAGTTGTGCTTGGCAGGTGCTTTGCCTCGAATTGCTTGATATTCGACTATCGGGCGATCGGGTGAAACTCTCCGGCATGGCAGGAGAGGGCATCTTGATGATAATAGCTTGCGGGTGGTCAAGACTGGATTCACCTTTGGGACTATTTTTCACACCACAAATAACTGCTTTAGGAGTACCCAAGGCGCACCTGATAACTATTTATCCTTGTAAAATGTTTGTGTGCGATCGACGACATTAAAATATATTTCCCTATGTCTGCTGCTAAAACTGAGTTTTCCGAATCTGTTGCGCCCTCACCCGACTCTGTTGCGCCTGCTTGGCAAATTGAGTTACTGTACGACGGTGAATGTCCTCTGTGCCTGCGGGAGGTTAATTTCTTGAAAAAACAGGACGCGGGGCGAGGTTTAGTGTCGTTTGTGGATATCGCGGATGATGGCTACAACCCGGATGCCCACGGCGGAATCGACTACGAAACGGCGATGGGGCGGATTCACGCGGTGTTACCCGACGGTACGACGGTTAAAAATGTAGAGGTTTTTCGCCGCACCTACGAGATTTTAGGTATGGGCTGGGTTTATGCTGTGACTAAGTTACCAGCGATCGGGGCGATCGCCAATTGGCTGTACGGAATTTGGGCTGACTGGCGGCTGAAGCTGACGGGAAGGCCGGATTTAGCAACAATTATGAGCGATCGAACTCAGTGGATCGAGTGCGAAAGTCAGGGCCGCTGCCGGCCAAACTCGAAATGAGTCATATTTAGTAAGTGCGATCGGCCTATCAGAAGATGTCAACAGAAACAGACTGCAACTAAGCTTAAAGATGGACTACTATTAAAGGTCAAAAAAAATGCAAGATGCAGGCTATACAGTCTTCATGGGCTTCGGTGGTTTCTGGATACTCATGGGAATTGCTGCTGTGATTTTCCTGTTAAAATCGGACGGTCAAAAACTTAGGTTTGGCAAATGGGGATTGCTAGTTGCTATTCCTATTCTCGTCCCCATCGTTCTAGTTCTGACCTATCAGATAGCCCGACCGTTTATTATTCCACACCTTTGAGCGCTGCTGGGAGTCGATCGTCCGTGGGAGAAAGGAATTAGTTAAATTAAGTTTAGTATTATTGCTCATTTTCGGGCGATCGCAACTGGTGCCTCACCCATACTCGCAAAGCCTCAATTATAGTAGTATCATCCTCCGTCTCGGCCATCTGCAAAAATTGATTGATTATTCCTGAAGAAACAATCGGAAAAGCGCCACTGTATTCACAGCTTGCATATTCTCCGTTCTGAAGTTGAAAAAATTGTACAGTCTCTCCCACATATCTCCAAATTTCAGGAACTCCTAAGTTTTTGTAGATAGTAAAGCGATTAGTAGATGGACTGGTGAGATCGACTTCGATGATTAAATCAGGTGGCGGGTCGATTGACAGGTGAATTTTTCGGCCACGAATGCTATCGACATTTTGGATATAAAAACATGAATCTGGTTCTGCACCTTGTTTTAAATCTTCACGGTTGAGAGTCGTCGAACCAAATCCCTTGCGTTTCAATTTTAATTCGTCACTTAAAGTAGTCACAAACTGTTTCAACAAACAATTAACAGTTTCATGCAAATCTGATGGCATGATAATTTCTAATACTTCTTGAGAATACGAAAAACGCGAGGATCTCTTGTCTCCCGCTTCTGCTAATAAGGTTTGGTAAGTCTGCCAACTGATATTAGATAATACCACCCGCTGTGTAGTTTTTTCTGGGGAGGGGTTAATGAGCGTAACGGTCATATTTCGCTCCTCCTTACTCAATTAATAAAATACCAAAAGCTTAAACTTTGTATTTTAAACTTTCTATTTACGAGAGAACGGGACAGACGGGGCTCGAACCCGCAACTTCCGCCGTGACAGGGCGGTGCTCTAACCAATTGAACTACTGTCCCTCGTTTTGCCGTTTTTTCAGGCACAATTTCTATTATGCTTATCACTTGACCTTTTGTCAAGAGGTTTTTTGAACTTTTATTTGGAAGCCCAAAATTTGAGTCTCTTGCAGGGGACTGAAGTTGTTGTCGCTCACCAAAATCAGACCTCTGCTAGCATCCGCCAGAGCGGGGCCAAATGTCAACCCCTCAATGTTGTCTAGGGGAATTTTCAGCGTTTCCAAATCCATCAGCAGGCGTTTTTGAGCGGGAGAAACCTCGCTGAGACGGCTTTTGAGGCTTTCGAGTCCTTCAATACGATCGCCCTTTTCCAGAGAAATCTCAAAAATTTTGATAGTTGTGCCAGTTTCCAGGGAGAAAGCACGCTCTAAACTCAGCAAGCGGTTATCGTCGATCGCCAACAAATCCACTAAACCGTTGCTAGTTAATTTTCCCACAGGATTCGCACCAGCCGGTAGCGGTTCGGTGATGTAGAGAAACGATGCTTCTGGATTGCCGCTCACCGCATCGTAGCGCAAAATCCGGCACGGACTCCCGGTTTCCAGGGAAGCTACGGCGCCATCTTGAACCAAGGCATTTTCGGTGGCGGTGAATAGGTATTTGCGATCGGGCGTTAAAGTTAAACTTTCAAATGATAGATTGTTGCGGATACCTTTAGTGCCTTTGTCGTCGGGCAAAAATAGGTCAGGAAGTGCCAGCGTTTTCAGGAGTTTACCATCGAGGGAGAACTCTTTGATAAAAGGATTTATTTGGCGATCGACATCTCCCTCAGAAGAAACAAACACGCTATTGCCAGTAAAAGCTATCCCTTCCGGATCTAAACTTAATTCAGGAAAACCTTTGCCGTTTTCATCTAATAAAGTAGTGACACCAGTAAAAGTAATTTGCTCTTTTTCCAGTTTCCCAGATTGCAAGTTAATGTTGAGAGTATAGAAGCGCGCCGGAGCTTTGCTGCTGCGGTCATCAGAAATGGCATAATAAACTTGTTTCTCGGCATCATAAGTAATGCCCGAAATTCCGCCAATTTCCGTCCCCTGAAACGGAGAACCTGTAGGAAATATTGCTCTGCCGATAAAATCTATTTTCGTAACAGCGAAAGATTGAGCTGATTGGTTTACCCAAATAGCAACAGTTGCTGCCATCAAAAAACAGACAATAAATATAGTTGCTTTTGCTAGCCTTCGCATTTTACCAATAAATACATTCTTACCTATCTTCCTCTTCCCTTTCTTCCTTCGCGCCGCGACGAAAGCGGTTCATTAAATCAGAAAATCACGGCTCATGATTTAGCAAAAAATTGGTCAACCAATCTTTAACCACATAAGTAGCACGACAGTCGTCCTCATTGTAGCGGACGATCGCCTCCAAGAGCGATCGATCGCCGGTTTTAAGCCAATCGTCGTACCAGCAGACGCACTGAGCACCATTAGCCTTAGCATCTCGCCAGTCAAAACCCAGCCAGCGGGCAATTGGTTTGAGTGCGTAACTTTCCACCGGCATAATTGCTTTCTGCGTCACTTGTTTGTGAATATCTACAAACCGTTTCAGCACGGGTTTCCACAAATAAGCTGGAGTATTGTAAAGTTTAGCCAGTCGCTTAAAAGTCTTGACTTCATAGTCGCAAAAGTGGAAAATCGGAGCAATGGGATAAGTCCACATTAATTCTAAAAATTGCTCCCAGATTGCACCTTCCTCTGCTGCTGATTCTGCTAAAAAACCGTGGAATTTTTCCGTATTGTTGCATCGGTCAACAACTAAGACTCCGTGGAGGTAATCTAAGTTTAACTCGGGTTCCGCTTCAACATCAAAGTAGAGTTCGATTGGGGCGATCGGCAAAAAGACAGATTGGGAATAGGGAATTGGTTTCTTGCGGAGAATTGGTGCAGGTATAGAAGATATGGCAGGTTTATTTTCTGTAGTGTTTACCAGAACAAGATTAACTGTTGCTAAAGTATTTTCGGCAATTTCTGGTATTATTATAAATTGATTAACTTCTGCCTCTTCCCCTCTTCCTTCCTCTTCGTCTTCCCTTCTTCCTTCTTCCTTCTTCCCTCTTCCTTCTTCCCGCAACAGCGGTTGATTTAGCAAGTGCGATTTAGCTTGCTGCACTACATCAAAGGCAACTCTGTCGGGGAATTCTGGATACTCAGCAAGCAGTTCGGAACTAGCATTAGCGAGAGCTTCTACATCAGTAATTTCGAGAGTTTTTAGTCTAGCATAGCGGCTGGCAGTAACTCCCGGCAATAACGAAAGATGTTTAATAGATTCGGCTTCGGCGTGACAGAGAGTATACCAACCGCAAAGATTGCACTTTTGCCGGGAAATGAACACCTCTGGTTTATCCCGATTTTCTATCATCTGAATGCAGTTGTCTAAAATCTCGAACATCTGAGGAGTTCGCTGGTCGAGATTCACCGCCCACAGCCCTTTTTTTCGCAGCATCAGCCACGCAGTATCGGGCATTGTTTCCTGTACGGAAGCTAAAACTTGGGCGTGAAAAGCTGCGATAATTTGATACTCTTGTTTTGGTCGCTTGCTAAGCCAAATATCCGCAGTAATATAACTCCAATCGCCAAATTTTGATTGTCCCGGCTGTTTGATTAATAAATGGGGGCGGCCGATCAGGGTAATGTTTGAAGAGAGAAGATTGGAGGATGAAAGATCAACGGGAGTTTCGGGGATTTCGCCAAATTCTGGGAAATATTGACCGTCAATTCCTACCAGAGAAGTTGTTGCGGCGTTGGTTTTGCCGAATTCGCCCTGGATCAGAACTCCTCGGTAAATGCGATCGACCCCTTGCTGCATTAAACTCAATGTAGCGGCCGCGCCGGCTTCCCAATCCCCTCTAGGATAATATGGTTGTTGGTAAGTCTCGTGTTCCAAAGCTTGCTGCTGGTATGCCGCGCTGTCGCGCATCAGTTTCAGCAAAAAGTCGCTGGGGGGATCTAGTTGTTTCCAGTCTCCGCAGGTGTCTAAAAATGCTCGGAGATGGCATCGCTGATAGGAAAGTAGCAGTTTGTCAGTTATTAACATTTAGTATTCGCAAGGCATAGAGTATCAGGCCAAAGGTATAAAATTCACAGCATTAGTTATTCAATATTAACGCTATCAATAATTCCCCAAAAAAAATGACAAAGGACAATCACCGGCAACAATTCCCAGCTTTGGCCAATAAAGCTTATTTTAACTACGGCGGACAAGGGCCGCTGCCTGAGCCTGCTTTAGAGGCGATTTATGAGGCTTACAAACGGGTGCAGCTTGGAGGGCCGTTTTCGGGGGAGGTGGGGGCTTGGGTGGTTCAGGAGGCGATGCTGACGCGACGTGCGATCGCATCTGAGTTGGCTGTCCCTCCTGAAACGATCGCCCTGACTGAAGATGTCACCGTCGGCTGCAATATTGCGCTGTGGGGCATTGACTGGAAAGCAGGCGACCATTTGCTGCTTTCTGATTGCGAACACCCCGGCATTGTAGCTAGTGTAATGGAACTTCAGCGCCGTTTCAACATTGAGGTTTCGGTTTGTCCGTTGGCGGCAACTTTGAATGAAGGCGATCCGGTGGCGGTGATTGCTGATAGTTTGCGGCCAAATACTCGCTTGTTGGTTATCAGTCACATTTTGTGGAATACTGGCCAAGTTTTGCCTCTGGCTGAGATTGTGAAAGTGTGTCATGAACCCCCCCTAATCCCCCCTTGGCAAGGGGGGGGACAAGAGGAGTTTTCCCTGATTCAAGGGGATGTATCAGAAAATTTTTCCCTGATTCAAGGGGGGGGACAAGAGGAATTGGCTGCCAAAAATCACAAAGTTAGAGTGTTAGTTGATGCCGCTCAATCTGTGGGGGTTTTGCCTTTAAATTTGATTGAATCTGGGGTTGATTTTTATGCTTTTACTGGTCACAAATGGTGGTGCGGCCCGGAAGGTTTGGGGGGGCTTTATGTGAGTGCTGAAGCTTTGGCAGATTTGCATCCGGTGTTTATCGGTTGGCGGGGAATTGTGACGGATGCTAATGCTAAAGTCCTTGGGTGGAAGTCTGGATCGCAGCGCTATGAAATTGCGACTTCGGCTTATCCTTTGTATGGGGGTTTGCGGAGTGCGATCGCCCTGCAACATGAATGGGGTACGATCGAGGAAAGGTATGCGGAAATTTGCCGTTTGAGTAAGTATCTCTGGGAGCGTTTGTCGGAACTTCCCGATGTGGAATGTTTGCGGAAATCGGCGCCGGAAGCTGGTTTGGTTTCGTTTCGATTAACTAATGGGATGCCGCACAAAAAGCTTGTCGATTTGTTGGAAAAACAGGGAATTATGGTAAGGACTATTCTTAATCCTGATTGTGTGCGGGCTTGTGTTCACTATTTTACAACTGAGGCGGAGATTGATAAGTTGGTTGAGGCGATCGCCATAGCGTAGGGTGCGGCGCGTGCGAAAAACCCCATTTCTGGGCTGCAACTACTACTGTTTGCACCCGCAACCGAGTGGCGCGCAAAACGGGTACGAGTTCGCCGCTAGCGCCGCCCACATAGGTGATTTCAGGGAAAGCACGATCGTCATTCTGTTTCATGGAAAATTCGTATTAATTAACGGTTAAAAAATCGGATACCAGGGGAATTTTTGCTTTGCCGATTCCACATTTTAAAGTAGTCAAAAAAGTTAAGTTTTTAGGTTTCTTTGTCTTCCTGTATTCAACGATCGCCTTGGCAGTTTTCAAGGAATCAATCTTCTTATCAAAACTAGGCTGTTGAGCTTTGATGCGCTCTAGTGCTTCCTGGATTTCTTGCTCGGAAGCGACAAGGATATTAGTTGCTGCTGTTGGCTGAGCAATCACCAGCCCAGCTTCTATTTGTACCTGTGCCAGCATTAACTCATCAACAATGATGCACCAGACGAAATCCTTTTTAGCTAAACGGGCTCCATCTAATATCTGAGTATTAAAAACAGATTGGTAGTTGTCTTCATCTAAGGGCTTAACTATAATGGGCAAAATGTTTTTTTCAGCTTTACTCAACTGCTCTGCTATGGCTTCGATCTGTTTAGCAGCTACATTTGACTTACCCTGAATAAACTTACATGGTAATTGCAAAACTTGTCCTAGTGGAATGTCAGCCGAGAACTCTTCTTCTTGAAAAGGTGCCATAATTACCTGCTAGTTATCGATAAAATTGTGCTTAAGAAATACTTCTTGGGCGAGGTTTTTGTATAGTTTGGTAATGGGGGATTTGTGCCAGCAAATTACTGGTCGTTGTTGAAATTCTGCAACTTTAGTCTGAGCGTAACTTTTTAACTCAGTTTTGTATGGCTTTCCAGTGAAGTTTAGTTGTGTGATTGTATCGTTGATGTGATTCTGGAGGATGCTGCCCTTTTCAGCAGGACAATTGCTGAACACTAAACCAAGGTTCCAGGGAGCAACAGGCAATTCCCCCTTCTGAACCCTAGCATTTCTCCATCTAGGAATGGCCTTGTCAACTACTGCTGCATGATGCAGTGATTTTTTGTCAAAATCCACAGGGATTAAAACAGTGTCGCAAGAAGCTAGCATCGCCAATGTCAAGATATCTGCTGTAGGGGAAGCGTCAATGAATATGTAGTCGTAGTCATCACTCAGCAGGTTAATAATTGTCTTGACGAATGACCTTTTGAGCGAGTCGGGAAAGTTGGTGCTATCTCGAAAATCTTTTAACTCGTCCGTCTCTCCCGGCAAAACTGACAAGGAAAAAGGCTTGCTGTCAGTGGTAGGGAATTTGCGGAGTTGGATGGCACTGCTCAAAATATCTTTGGCGATTTTGTCCTCTTTAAATTGAATTTTCTCACTGCAATCCTTCAAGTAGTTCTTAACTAGAATTTTGGCTTTCAGCCCTCTGGTTAAATCAGTTTGCGGGTCTAAGTCAATCAGCAAAACCTTCTTGCCTTCTGTCGCGAGTGCTGCGCCTAGATTGATGGTATTAGTTGTCTTTGCTACGCCTCCTTTCTGATTCCAAATGGCTGTTACCAAAGCCCGCTGAGGAGTCAAGCAATACTCTAATTGACGCAAAAGCTTAGGAAAAATTGCTGCTGTCACTTTTAGCACGGGAGTTAAAGGGAAAACCAGCCCTTCAACTCGCCGCCAAACTTGAAAGAAGTCACCATTAAATACCCATCCGTAAGCAGCTAGATAGTCAAGCGGTACTTTTGTATTGTCGAGGTACTGCTTAATTCCATTGTTACCTGTACTATTATAGCCTACCGCATCTTTATACAACTTTTGCTGCTGGCAAAAATCGGAAAACCCTTGCTCTTGAGCGTCATAAAATAAGCTACTACGCTTTTTAATCTCAACAACTATTCTAGGTGGCTTGTCTAATTCGTCATATATTAAGTAATCGGGTTTTAATCCTGTTCCAGAACCTAAACTTCCAGTCGCTATCTGCTCGAACTTAAGACCTATAACCTCCCATATCAGAGGAATTAAGTGTGCTTTCAGATCGGCTTCTGAGTAGTTACTTGGTAGAGATTTCCAGCGCTCTATTAACTTACTGATACTGGTTCCCATTTTTACCCCAACAAGATTGTGGCTATCATTGTTAAGTTTTACAGTACCATAAATAAGCAAAAAAATCGCCCCTTCTCTAAAAGAGCCAAGGGCGATCGACTGTTTAACTCAACTAATTAATGACTGTGCCCGTGCCCGTGAGAATGGCCGTGCCCGCCATGAGAATGACCGTGTTCCCCATGAGAATGCCCGTGCCCGTGAGAATGACCGTGATCGCCATGAGAATGGCCGTGTTCCCCGTGAGAATGCGCGTGCTCGCGGTGTGTGGAAGCCAAACTCGGATTAACAGCAACCGCAGTCTCACTCAACAACGCTTCAATCTGGGGATTTGCCCACTCTGCCGCCATTTTCAGAAACTCTGGATGGTCATTTACGCAAGGTAATTTGCGGTAAGTAACTCCTTGACGCTGTTTCTGCAAAGACTCAATAATGTGGTCAACATCTAACAATGTTTCGTGATTTTCTGTCGCAAATCCGATCGGCATAAAGACGATCGCAGTTGCACCCAAATCAATCAAATTCTTCGCAGCCAACGTCGCATCCGGCTGTGTCCATTCAATCAGCGGCGTGTCGTGATTCAGCCAGCCCACCGAAATCAAAGGATAGCGATACATCAAACGTTCCCGCACGCGATCGTACAAAGCTTGACTTTCCACAATTCCCGAAGTAAAGCCCTTCGCCTTGTGCGGACAACCGTGATTCATCAGCACAATCCCAATCTGAGAAGGCAAATGCGCTACAGCTAAATCGTTCTTAATTTCCTCTTCAACCAAACGCGCCATCAAATCGATGTAAGCAGGTTCATCGTAAAAAGAAGGAATGTAGCGCTGTCCTTTTACCCAATGTTCCTTACCATCAAAGGTTTGTGCTAAAGCTTTATTCACCTGTTCGACTGCAATGCCGCTGGTGAAAACAGAATCAACAACCAACAGCGGATAAATCAGAATTTTGTCAAATCCTTCTTCTTTAATTTGAGGGATTACTTGTTCCGGCAAAAACGGCGCGCAAAAGTTAAAAGCTTTGAACACTTTTACTTTATCGCCCCATTTCTCCTGTAAATTCTTTTCTATCCCGGCGCGCTGCTGTTCAAAAATTGCATTGTGCGGCGAAACAAATTGACCGTGTTGGTGACTCCACTCGTGCAAGTCAAAGATTGCTAAAATCTTCGCCAGCGGCGGATAAATCCAAAGCGGTACTGGCGCAAACTTTGCCGTAAGCAAATTTAAAGCTTGTTCGTTGTAGTTGGCAAAATCGTCGTAGCTTTCGACTTCGCCGTAACCCATCAGCAATACAGCAACCCGATCGTTACTTGCGGGTGCTGCAGATGTTTTGGACTCAATTTTTTCTGGAGAAGCAACCACTTTGTATTCCTCAATTTTATTTATTCTAAGAGATCCGGGCAGGATGAAGGGTGAATCGGAGATTTTTCATTGTTTGCGATCGCACGACTGACGTGCGCGGGGCTGATTCCCGGTTTCTTGGCCCATACTTCCCGGTCAAACCTCTTATTTATCCTAGAAACCGGATTGATGAGCATCAGTCCTAAGTCGGTTTTTTGACCCTGACCCGAAATTTGTAGGGCAGCTAAGCTGGCAGGCCTCTAATTTTCACAATGCTGTTTCTTTAAGCTTTTGTGGGGTCGGCTTCGACGCCGCCAAAAAGGTTAAATCTAAATACAGAACTGCTTAAAACTAGAATCAGGCTTTGCTAAGCTTGACAGAGAATGGGGCAGGGGGGGATAAGTTTTATGTTTTCTTAAGACTGCCTCACCTTGCCTCAGATTAAAGCTGTTTGGAGCGTTCCCAGCTTTGAATTTGGGGGGATACTCTTCAAACTTGACTCTATTATAAGTTTAACACCCTATCCCCAGGGGTAGTATATGATATAGTAGGCATATGATAAAGTTATGTTGCGAAGTATATTAACTTTCTTGACGAACTATGAGACTGGTAATTTGCCCCGGAGTCCACGAACCAAAGCTAACCGACTGTTTCCTGGCGGGAATTTCGGGGCTTTGGGGACTGGCAGCCGATCGCCAAAACCAGCAAATAGTCGATCGTGTCAAGATTTTTCCCGCTCATAAATATCCGCCTTTTTCAGCTCTTGACATATTCCACTTTTTGTGCAGTGAAGAGTTAGGAGGAGAAAGCCTAGTATTTGTCAGCTTTTCGGCAGGAGTAGCCGGGGCGATCGGGGCGGCTTGGATGTGGCAGCAACTCGGCGGCAAAGTCGGGGCTTTTTTTGCCTTAGACGGTTGGGGAGTACCCCTGGGGGGCAATTTTCCCATCCACCGAATCAGCCACGATCGCTTTACGCACTGGAGTTCGGCAATTCTCGGTGGCGGTGGAGAAAGCTTTTATGCAGATCCGCCGATCGAACATTTGGATTTATGGCGAGCTCCTCAAACGGCAAAAGGCTGGCACGTCAGCCAAACCGCCGCCGGCATCGAGACTGTCGCACCCACAACCGCAGCAAAATTTTTAGTCCACCTATTGAAACAATACGGAGTCCAATCAGTTGTTTAATCTTAATTTAGTATCCTCTGCGATCGCACCTATTGCCACCATCGCCCGCCTCGACAATTCTGTCACTTCAGGCACAACCAACACCATCAAACAGTGGTTGATATTTAGTGCCTCAGCATTTTTAGTCTCAATTCCAGTCTTCGTGCAAGCACCCTTAGTGCGCTTATATCCAACTATCAGTTTGCTGTCAACTATCCCCTGGTTCGTTCTGAGTTTAATTCTAATTTTTCGCCCCAAAACCCAACTTTGGGGAGATTTATTATTAGGATTTGCCGGATGTTGGCTCGCAGGTTCTATCTATTGGGGCTGGTTTAGATGGGAACCAATTTTACATCTACCTATAGAATCAATTGGCTTGCCTTTTGCTATTTGGTGCTTGGGCAAATCTTGGGGAAAAGTGGGCGGCTATTTTTATTTAGGTTCGCTCTTGGGCACTGCGATTACTGATTTATATTTTTATTTAACTGGTTTGATGCCCTACTGGCGCCAAGTGATGCACGCGGAACCGGAATTAGCAATGCCGATTTTTCAAAGTGCGATCGGTCAAATTGAAACTCCTTGGGGCATAGGCTGTGCTCTAGTTTTAATCGCTGTGCTGCTAACAGTCGGTTTGCTGAGTTTGCGCGATCGAGAACTGCACTGGCGCGCTTTCAGCGGCGCTGTGTTAAGCACGCTTTTGGTAGATGGTTTATTTTGGCTGGCTGCTTCTGCTGCTTAAGATTTATGATTGGTTCCTATGTTGGTAATTTTTTACCGCCGATGTTGGCGGATTGACGCAGATTAACTCAAATTTTTTGATAGATGTAGTCTTGAGATTCCTGACTTCTTTAAGAAGTCGGGAATTTTGGTATTTAGTGAACAATTATGAGTTAAAATCTAAAATCTAAAATCTCAGAATCCCAAGTCAATATCATGTCTTTCATTTCAATTCGCGGTGTAGAACATTATTACGAGTGGATAACGGCAGATAACACGGTTCAACCTAGCGGGAAACCAGTGATGGTATTTCTGCACGGCTGGGCGGGTTCAGCGCGCTACTGGGAAAGCACGGCCCGGGCTATTGCTGATGATTTTGATTGTTTGCTCTACGATATGAGAGGTTTTGGTCGATCGCCCTTGCCAAAAGAGCCTCCTGAGTCCAGCTACGAACTCGAAACCTACGCCCGGGACTTAGCTGAATTATTAGAAGCTTTGAATTTAAGCCGCGTCTTTCTCAATGCTCACTCCACAGGGGCTTCAATTGCTACTTTATTTCTCAACCTTTACCCCGAAAAAGTAGAAAAAGCAATTCTCACTTGCAGCGGTATTTTTGAATACGACGAAAAATCTTTTACAACTTTTCACAAATTCGGTGGCTATGTGGTAAAATTTAGACCCTCTTGGCTGGCATCCATCCCGTTTGCCGATCGGCTATTTATGGCCCGGTTTTTGCGCCGTTCCCTGCCCACAGAGGTCAGTCTGGCGTTTCTCAAGGATTTTTTAATGGCAGACGAGCAAGCTGCTATAGGTACAATGGTGACGGCCGTCAGCAAAAGAGCCGCCGAGGAAATGCCCCAAGAATTTGCGCGGCTGAGTGTTCCCACACTGCTTGTGGCCGGAGAATTCGACCAAATTATCCCCGCCGTCATGGGAGAGCAAGCAGCCTCTCTCAGCAAAAAAGTAGAATTTGTTATAATTCCGAATACGGCTCACTTTCCGATGCTGGAGGATGCCGCAACATACTTGCAGCGAATTCGAGAATTTTTGCCAGCAGCGGCTTAGCTGAGTTATTGTTCATCTAATGTACGATCGGACACGCAAGCTTTGAGAACGGCTTTTGCTCCGATCTTAATTTTTAATTCCTAATTTCTTAAAGCGAAAGGTGGTACAATGAACGACCTCGACCAATACTATAAAGTGCTGGGACTGTTGCCGGGAGCTTCCAGAGAAGAAATTAGCCAAGCCTACAAGGATTTAGCGTTCATTTGGCACCCCGATCGCATCCCCAAAGACAATCCCAGACTACTACAGAAAGCTGAAGAAAAGATTAAGGAAATTAATCAAGCTCGCGAAAAATTGCGATCGATTCAACCAAGAGGTCAGAATCAGAACGTTCAGCAAAAACATACTCAGCACAAACACACCCAGTACCAAAACACCCAGCACAAATACACCCAGCACCAAAACACCCAGCAACAAAACGCTCAGTACAGAAACACTCAGCAACAAACTACCCAGCAACAAAACGCTCAGTACAGAAACACTCAGCAACAAAATACCCAGCAACAAAATACTCAGTACAAAAACACTCAGCAACAAAATACCCAGCAACAAACTACCCAGCAACAAAATACTCAGTACAGAAACACTCAGCAACAAAATACCCAGCAACAAACTACCCAGCAACAAACTACCCAGCAACCCAATACTCAGTACCAAAACAATCAGCAACCCAATACTCAGTACCAAAACAATCAGCAACCCAATACTCAGTACCAAAACAATCAGTACCAAAACACTCAGTACAGAAATACTCAGTATCCAAACACCCAGCACCAAAACACCCAGCCACCACCGGTCAACCCTAAAGAACCCCGCTACTCTTCTGAACCCTCTTCAGGAAAATATCCTGGAAATTATCCGGGAAGCTATGGGGGAAACCCTGCAGGGCCGTATTCCGAGGCGTCCCGCTACCAATCGCAGCCGCCGCCATCTCAGTCTTACCGCCAAGCTGGGCCACAAGCTCCCGATTTAAGCGGTTCCAACTTCAAAGGAGCTTCCTTAAAAGAAAAGGATTTTTCAGGAAGAAACTTGAGCAATGCAAACCTGAGTGAAGCCGACTTAAGTGATGCTTTTCTACACAACGTCAATCTCACAGGCGCGAATTTGCACCAAGCAAACTTGTTCAGGGCTAATTTGTTAGGAGCTTGTTTGATCAATGCCAACTTGAGAGAAAGCAACTTAATCGGAGCCGATTTGAGCGGTGCTGACTTGAGCGGTGCTGATTTAACAGGAGCGAAAATCGGTTACGGCGATCGAGTTATGGTCAAACTTACGCGGACTACATTAACAGGTACAATTTTACCGGACGGTACTGTTCATAGCTAAATTATTTAGTTTTTAGTGTGTGGTTGTAGACGCGGGTTTTACCCGCAATATTTGCTGCAACTCCAAATACAAAAAAAATCCGCCCTTTGCGAATTTGGGATAAAAACTTATATTCTGTCCGCTAGAACAACCGCAATAAAATTGGTTCGTAGTGAGGGCGTTCGTCGTCAGAATTGTATGAGGACTTGCATTCCTCGCTGCGTACCCATAATGGTTAAATTACTTGACATGATATTACGCGATCGCACAAACCGAGTTTTTTTACCCGGTTCAAGAACTGCAACAAGGTCTTTTCGTTCATCAAACCCCGTTTCTGTCTCCAACACGGCTAATCGAGATTCATATTACAGCAACCGCCAAAATGGTTCCTGTTCTGTTTTTTCCTTCTTCCTTCTCCCTTCTTCCCTTCTTCCTTCTTCCTTCTTCCTTTTATCCGTTACATAATCCGTTGCCGAACTTTCTTCTTCCTTCTTCCTTCTTCCCTTCTTCCTTCTTCCTTCTTCCTTCTTCCTTTTATCCGTTACATCCGTTACATAATCCGTTGCCGAACTTCCTTCCGTTATTAATTACTTCCGCCACGGCGATTGCGTAACTTTCGTCCAGCAGCCAGCATAGCGCCTCCCGCCATCAAACCCCCCACAGTCATCGGTTCGGGAACCGGCTCAGCTTGAACCGCCTCCACAGAACCGCCTTTAATAAATACAGCAGAATCTAACTTGCCATCGCCCACATCTTTAATGCGAATGCTGAGAACATTCGTCTGATTTTGCTTGAGCAAACCTTCAAAACCTAAAATTTTAGTAAAACCGTCGAGCTTAACGATGTTAGCAGCAATACCTGTCAAACTTGGGTTGTCAATATAGTCTGAGTGATATGTAGAGCGATTATATGGATCGGGAACAAGATTATTAATAGTAACTGTTTTTCCGTCGCTCAATTTTGCCAAATTAGTGCCGTTCAGCAGCAGTTCAAAATCGTCATTAAATGCAGAATTGCCGAACTCAGGAAACTCCTCAGAAGCAAATACATATTGAAAGACTAACTTTTCGACCGTGCTATTAGCAAAAAAGCTGAGGTTTAGCTGAGTCAAATCCCCCTCTTCACCTTCAGGTCCAAAGTCTGTGCTTAAATCGCTGATCTTTGTGGTCGTGAAGTTATCTTTCCGATTTTTACCCCGTATATCGGCGACTTTACCAGTGCTCAGAACAACACCTGATGTCAAACCGAAGGGGTCATTAGTGAAAGTACCAAAAGCAGCCGAATTACCTGTAATTGAAACAGAGAAATTACTCAACCCGGCTGTATTAGTCCCCAATAAATTATTTTTTAAAGTCTCAGTGTTATTAGTTGGCCCTACCGAAAATGGCATTGCTGGCCCTGCCAACAAACTCAGAGCAGTAGTTAATGTAGCTGTTAAGGCAGCAATTTTGTGAGTAATTATCATAAATTTTTCCTGGAAGATACAAACCTGATCCTATGCACAACTTAATTTTTACATTATATAAGTATCAATGTCTAGTGCCTTTACAATAACTTTACACATAAGTGTATATACGCTTTTTGTGGTTTACTTTTTTAGTAATTCTTGGCAATTAGTCAGCCAATAAACATCAGCGCAAAAATACGGATGCAAAAATACACGTACACAGACTAATAATTTCAGTAATTACGCACTGGAGACAAAATAAACCGGGTTTTGATACCTTTGGTCATCTCCAAAATGACTAATCACTAATGACTAATCACTAATGACTAATAGCTAATGACTGATGACTCATGAAAGATGACCTCGTAAAAAAAAACTATATAAGCCCCCAATTCCTGTCGTAGAGAACTCAAAATTTTTGACCCTAGTTCAACATCCCAGATTCATCTCTGGAGTAAATCTAAAATTTTTCGACTGAGTGCGACTCGACGGCTCGCCGAAGGTCTAAAATCTAAAATCTCTAATCGACTACCTGATAACTAAAACCCCCTTGCTTCTCCTTCGCCGCGCCGATCGGCAGCCCCTTCCAACCAACCGTCGGCAGTCAGGACGATCGCATTGGCATTGCCCCAGCCATCACCTTCCACAATCTGGTGTCCCCGCCACCGCAACTCCGAAAGCGTCGCAGCCTCAAAACCTCCCCGTTCCACCCTCAGGCGATCGGGCTGCCACTGGTGGTGTATCCGAGGTGCAGACACAGCATCGCCGACATTCATGTCGTAAACCAATACGTTCAGTACAATTTGCAACACGGTGGTAATAATTGTGCTGCCTCCGGGAGCCCCCGCAGCGAGGCGAAATTTGCCATTTTCTGTCACGATGACCGGCGTCATGCTCGATAAAGGAGTTTTCCTCGGGGCGATCGAATTTGCCTCCCCGCCCACCAAACCAAACAAATTCGGCACTCCCGGCGCTGCTGCAAAATCATCCATCTCGTTGTTGAGCAAAATTCCCGTACCCGCCGCCACGACTCCAGCCCCTAAGCCGCCATTCACCGTAAATGTCAAGCTTACTACATTGCGCTCTTTGTCAACTACCGTGAGGTGGGTAGTTTCGGGAGACTCCCACACAAAGTGGCTCAAAGTTTCAGGGTCAACAGCTTTTACCTCTCCCGAAGGTCGGGCTTTTGACATTTGGATTTGCGATCGTCTCAATTTGGCATAATTGCTGTTAGTCAGAGCTTTGACCGGTACACTCACAAAATCCGGGTCGCCCAAATACTCAGCCCGGTCAGCATAGGCAATCCTCATGCTCTCCGCCAGCAAGTGCAAAGTATCTGGACTTTGCCTCCCCAACCTCTTGAGATCCGAATCTCCCAGAATATTCAAGATTTGCAACAAATGAACGCCGCCGGAAGAAGGAGACGACATCGCGCAAATTTCGTAAGTGCGAAAGTTGCCGCAAACCGGATTCCGCCAAATCGGCGTATAGTTTTTCAAATCTTCGAGAGTGATAATGCCGCCGTTTTTAGCCATATCGGCGGCGATCGCCCGCGCAATGTCCCCGGTATAAAAACTCTGCGGATTTTCAGCAATCTGCCGCAAAGTCCGCGCCAAATCCCGCTGCACCAAAAGCTCACCCGGCTGGTATAAAATGCCACCACGAGTAAAAACCTCCCGCGCCGCCCGGTTTTTTTTGAGCACGTCCTCTCGTCGCCCGGTAGCCGTGGTAAAACGCGAACTTACCGAAAAGCCTTTTTCTGCCAGGGCGATCGCCGGCGCCACCACCTGGGCCCAAGGCAACTTACCATACTCGCGGTGCACCGTATAAAGTCCAGCAACAGTGCCCGGAATACCCACCGCCAAATGCCCGTCCAGACTTGCCCTTTGGCGCACCTTGCCTTGCTTGTCGAGGTACATATCCCGCGGCCCGTTTCGGAGCTCGTTCCCGGAAATCCAGCGCTTGCACAGTCCCCGTTTCCGCCCGCCGCAGCAGCAAAAAACCCCCGCCGCCGATACCCGCCGAAAAAGGCTCCACCACCGAAATCGCCAAAGCCGTAGCAGCCGCCGCATCCACTGCATTGCCTCCCTGTTGCAGCACGGCCAGCCCCGCAGCGCTCGCCAGAGGGTGAGCAGAAACTGCCATCCCCTGTTTGCTGCGCTGCTGCTGCAAGGTTGCCTGTAGCTGCTGGCAGCCACCCAACACCCAGACTGTTAGGCAACAAGTATAAATTTGCACTTTGCTCAAGAAATTTGGCAACATTTTTTACCGGTGAGGCGAAGATTTTTTACAGTATAATTTTATGATCGTCTTCCCTAAGACCGAGCGGTACTGAATTCAACTGCAGATAAATTACCTGTTATGGCAGACGGGAAAACTATTTGACCCTGGGAGGCTCTCACGGTACAAGAGGAAGAGAGAAAGGAGGGACAGCTTATGGTAACTTAATAAGTAAACAAGTTGGAAAAAGCATCTTTTTTGAGAAAATCCTGATTTCAAAAAAGCTGATGAACGCAGAAAAACGGCGTTGCTGATTTACGGTAGAAAAAACTCAAGATGCAAATCATATAAACAGTATTCACAAAGCTTCGGAATTTTCAATTTATTTTTTTTCCTAGCCTATTAAGCAACAGCAAAAAAATCAGTATAGGTGATTGCTATGGCAATGCAACACATAGCCGACTTAGCATAGCCGTTTTTGGGCAGTTGTTCGACTGGTTAGTTAATCAATAAAACAGGATTTACCCAATTTTCCTCTCAAGTTTGATTAAATAATTATAATTAGGTTGGTAGTGAGGAATCAAAGTCCTCCCTCGCCCGCCCCTGGCGCATGACAAACAATTTTATGCTCAGCGATTAACCGGAATCGCTCTGAGTCAGAAACCAGGTTTTTTAGTAGCTCTATAGTTCTCAAACCAATAATTTTGGGTGAGCCAGGGTTTTTCTGGGTAAGCCGTATTAAAGCAAAAAGATCCATCGAATTTAGGACAACTCCAGTCCCCGGACAAAACCCTCAATCCATCGCAGCCGTCGCCTTTGTGTCAGACAAATTGCCCGCCAAATAAGAGTCTGCACTCCGCCTGCTAAGGGCTGTCCCCTCCTTATGGTAGATAACACTCACGTTGGTAAACCTGTTATATTGGCAGTATGTAGGCAAGTTTCCTGACTACAGGTACTTGCACGTAAATGAGTCAGAGTGTCGGCTTCGATACTATACTTCGGCGAACAACTACCAAACCACACCTTAATGCAAGTTATGAATAGCAAAAAAGTCAGTGTCATCATTCCTGCATTCAATGCTGCCGACACTCTGGCCGAGACAGTTGCCTCCGTACTTAATGGTACTCACAAAAATCTAGAAATTTTAATAGTTGATGACTGCTCTACGGACGCTACTGACCAAGTTGCTGCTAAGCTGGTAGAGCAAAATTCGAGAATTCAATACTTCAGGAATTCCCAAAATTACGGGGTTTCTAAGTCGAGAAATTTAATGATATATCGCGCGACAGGCGAGTATGTAGCGTTTATCGACAGCGACGATACCTGGGAACCCAATAAGTTAGAAGTTTGTTTAAAGATGCTTGCAGACAATCCCGAAGTCAAAGCTGTGGCTCACGCTTTGCGGTATTTAGACAAGCACGGTAAGAAGTTGAGTTATATTCCCACCTATCCTACAACTAAAGCAGAAATGCAGGCGATTAAGGAGACAGGCGAAAGTCCTTGGGTTTTCCCGTCTTCTGTTGTAGTCGATCGCTCTATTCTACTCCAAGAAGGCGGGTTTCCAGAAGATTGGGAGGTAGGAGAAGATACAGAATTATTTACCAAACTTGCTCAAAAGTATGGCTTGCTGGCGGCGACAGAACCTTTGGGAAATTATCGAATTAGAGGCAACTCTCTCACAGATAAGCACTGGCTCAAAAAGCGCATAGCTTCTGATTGTGTCAAGGAAAACCAATTGCGGCGCTTGCGGGGAGAAAAAGAGTTATCACTCCAGGAGTACGAACAGTTATGTTTTAAGAATTTGCCGCTTTTGCAAAGGCTTAACAAATTTCGAGAAGTTTTGGCACTGCACTACATGAGAAAGCTGGGACAAAGTTGGTTAAATCGGGAGGTTTTGCCGACTATTGTTTACGGGGTGGCTACCACAGTGCTCAATCCTCAAGCTACTGTGCACAAGTGGAAATGGATGAAGACTCACGAAAAGTTGAGTCATCAAACCGCAGAAGGTATCAATCATTCACCACCATTAAACCCCCAGCGATCGTCTGAAATTGGGGGGCTGTCCTAAAGGATGTTATAGTTGTATAGCCTTTCTCAGTAACATGAGGTGCACGCTTGATAAGCGGGCATAGGCCTCCGTGGGCATAGGGCATACCTCACTTTATTGATAACTGCTATATGCGGGTTTAGTCAAGAAATTAGGTGCTGCCAATAAAGCCGAATGGACGCCGATCGCCCATGGGCGGGTTAATACCTGATATTGGCGTTTTGAGCCGTATTTGACTGTTAATATTCTGTCGGGTCAATTACCCGCACTACCGGCTACAGTGGCTTGGGGTCGTGCGGTGGGGGACAATATAAAAATTTTTGAAAGTCGTGGATGTCAGCGTTGATTTATTCGGCCGCCAGCTTCAACCCTATACAGGGCGAAAATAGCAGCGATCGCCAGCCGTGCTATTTGACCCCACAACAGTTAGAATAAATAATGTATAAGTAAAAAGGAAAGTTTTGGCCATTAAAAAATGGGTAGCAAACCCCTTTTTGAGGCAGAAAATAAAAGGAAAATTTTATAAAACATTCTGCCTTTTACCTTCAGAGAACGATCGCCTTTTTATTTGGAATTAGATTGAATTTATGATGGACTGGCAAGAAATTTCTGGCAATTGGGTATTAATTCCCTCAAGACCGATCGCGATCGTACATTTTCTCGGCGGTGCATTTGTGGCGACAGCACCCCAACTCACCTATCGCTGGCTGTTAGAAGCTTTGGGGACTCAAGGATATGTTGTAGTAGCAACGCCGTTTGTCAATACTTTAGATCATATTGCGATCGCCCGCGATGTTCTCAACAAATTTGAAAATGCCCTCGATCGCCTGCGCGCCACTAAATTGCTCAAATCTTCCTATCTCCCCATTTACGGTATGGGACACAGCATGGGATGCAAACTGCACTTGCTGATCGGTTCTGTATTTGACGTAGAAAGGGCAGGCAATATTCTGATTTCTTTCAACAATTATGCGGCATCCGAAGCAATCCCGATCGTCGAGCAAATTTCCCCCGTCTTTAACGTCGAGTTTACCCCTTCCCCGCAAGAGACTAATCGGCTCGTCCAAGATAGCTATCAAATTCGGCGCAATCTTTTAGTCAAATTTAACGGCGACAACATCGACCAAACCCTGCTGTTAACCAAACTGCTAAAAGCACGATTTCCGGACATGATTACAGTTCAGACTTTGACTGGCAACCATCAAACGCCCTTGGGTCAAGATGTTAGCTGGCCTGTGGGTCAAATTTTTACACCCTTCGACGCGATCGGGCAATGGGTCAAACAAGAAGTGTATCGAGAATTAAATGAATTAAAACGGACAATTCTGCTGTGGCTTAATCCTATGTCCAAGGATTTTAAATCTTAAAGTTCAGATTTTAACGGGGTGACATTAAATTTAGGAATTATCCATAAACTCTATCTGTAGTGCTTAGGTTTTACCTGACAACTACGAATAGTGTTAAAAATCCGTTTGCGTAAGTCCTAAAACTGCCAAGGGATGTCTAAGCTATGCACCCATAGCGGCGATGATCCTACTTTTCCGACTTTTCCGACTTGAAAGATCCTACTTGTGCGACTTACTTGAGCCTGAGTGGTGAGTCAAGATGCTGATAGGTGCATCTGAAACTAGGTAAATTACTGCCTAAATTAATCGCCTGTTCTTGTCCACTTAGAGTTCCAGGCGCCAGAGATGTTAATTTCTAGTTCTGCATCCATCCCTTCCTCATGCACTCAAGATATAGATTCAGCTTTTTGGAAATTATGGCAGCAGCATCAAGATTATCTTTACCGTTGCTGTCGCAAGTGGATGGGCAATCCAACCGATGCAGAAGATGCCTTGAGTCGGGCGATGCTCAAAGCTTGGGAGAAAGTAAGAGATTGTACGGATGATATCAAAAACTTTAAGGCTTGGTTAACCAAACTGACTTATAACCTCTGCATCGATATCCATCGAGAGCGCAACAGAAGTGCAGTAGGAGTTGACAGTTTAGACACGATTGCTATAGGAAGCCAAATCGAATTAATGAGCCAAGAACAAACACCTGTTTGCGCTGCAATGCAGCGCGAACTCGAATTATTTTTTCGCGACGCAATAGATGAGTTGCCAGATAGATTGCGCGAGACTTTTATTCTCCATTTTGAATCAGAGCTATCTTATCCAGATATTGCTGAACAGCTTAATATTTCCTACGATAACGTCCGAAAGCGGATTTCCCAGGCGCGGGCAATTTTGCGTCAGCGGTTCAATGCAAATTTCGGAGAAGATGGGACTGACTCTGATTTGTCTAATCCTCAGTCGAGGGTTTCTCCTCAGTCAGCTAAAGGGAAAAAGTCTAAGAATATTGTTAAAAAAAAACCTGTTAAAGAGGAGATTGAAGAAAGAGAAATTGTTGTCGGTGGGGAAGTTCAAGAGTCGGTTTTAGTTAATGGTCAATCTGATGGGGACATAGGAGAAAGAGAAATTGTTGCCGGTGGGGAAGTTCAAGAAGCGGCAGTGTGTGTTTGGCATCGAGGCGCGAACGATTATTCGCCCCTACGGATTTTGGCAAATAGTCTGGGGGATGACAGCGAAAAAGCGATCGCGCCTAACGCCTACAGCGGATTGCTTTCCTCGTCTGGGGAAAGCCAAAAAGCTCTTGCTGTGGAGGCATCATTAATGCAGCCCGCACAGGGCTGTTCTACCATCAGCGACTGCAATCGGCTGAATTCCCACTTTCTCAACAGAGAAAACCAATACTTGACAGATGTTCGATCGCCCCAGGCATATCGCGCCAGCGTACCCAAGGCATATCGCGCAGCCTTGCGTCTTCTGTATCGCCTTTTCTACTGTACAGGAGGATGTGGGCAGACAGTGGCGGCGACTGGCTTTCTTGCATCTGAAAAATAGGTAGGCAGAAAATCGCTTTAAATCAGTTTTTACAGCTTTTGGCTTTCCTCGTCTTGGCAAAGCCAAAACCGGCGTGCAGGTGGCTTTAATGCTGCCGCGATCGCTGCAATCCCCTATATTCGCGCTTTTTCTATGACTGGCGCTGGGCGCGATATGGCGCTAGGCGGAATTTGGCATGGAAAAATTCGGCATCCCTGGTTTCGCCAATCGAGATTTTCAGGAAGAGATCGACTGCGTAGCAGGAATTGGTCAAATCCTCCCTCGAACCGCGTCATCCCCCAAAAGTTAGAGATGCCATCTATCTAAAGACTGAATAATTCACAAATCACCTTCGGGAAACGTCTAACTAATAGAACAAAAAAAACCAACCCTGGAGTTGAAAAATTATGATTCGTCGTATTGCTTTCGTTAGTGGTCTCGTTATTCTAAATGCTTTTGGTTTCGCTACCGTAGCCCGTGCCGGTGAAGGTGGTGTAGCAGGTTCTGCGGCTTTCACTGTTAACGGCGCTAACGTTACAGGTGTGGCTGTCTCGGCTGCTGTCGGTAAAGAAAATGCTGCCGCTCATTCTTTCAACTACAACGGCACCAATGCAAATGGTTTACAGAACTCAGCCTTTGCCATTGGTACTGCGGGTACACTGAGTCTCAACGGTCTTGGCGACCCCGCCGGCTTTAACCTCAACACAATAGAAGACAGCGCTCGCGCTACCCCGCAAAACAATACCTTCACAGCAGGATACACCATTCAACTGGGTACTTTTAGCGGCGCTGTTTTGGGTACGTCTCCCTAGAACTGTTGACAGTTGTTAGCTAGCAAGCTGACCCAGCAATTCAATCAATTTTCTCCCCTCTCAAAGATGATATGAGGATCTCAGCGGCTCTCGCCACAGGAAGTCAGGAAAGATCCTCATTAAGAGAGGTTTTTTTATCCGCAACACCTGCTGATTAATAACAAGGACATTCCCCAGATGAAACCCCTGCTAAATACTTCAAAAACTATCAATCCCACCACCACAATTGTTTTTATTGATGCCGGAGTCGAAAATTCCCAGCAACTTATTGAGGGTGTCATTCCCAGTGCAGAAATCTTTGTCTTAGATAAAACGGCAGATGGCATCGAACAAATTAGCGAAGTTTTACAACAGCGTCAGAATATCGATGCAGTTCATATTATTTCCCACGGTTCCCCAGGTTGCTTGTATCTGGGCAATAGCCAACTAAGTTTAGATAACCTAATCCACTATGCCCCTCAACTGCAACAGTGGAATGTTACTAACCTTCTCCTCTATGGTTGCAACGTCGCAGCAGGGGATGCAGGAGAAGAATTTATTGCTAAGTTACACACTCTAACGGGGGCAGAAATTGCCGCTTCTAAGACTCTGACGGGGAGTGCAGCTAAAGGGGGAAACTGGGAGTTAGAAGTCACCACAGGTCAAGCCGAGTTGACAGCGGCTTTTTCCCCAGAAGTAATGGCCACCTATCCAGGGGTGATGAACGGTACGCCCAATAACGATATTCTCAGGGGTACTGCCAGTAGCGATTTAATCGCGGGTTTCGCAGGTAGCGATGTCCTCTACGGTTACGCCGGAAGCGATTATCTCTTTGGTGATGAGGGCGACGATATTGCCTACGGTGGCAATGATATGGATGTACTGTTCGGGGGTAATGGCAGCGATCGCCTTTACGGTGATGCCGGTCACGACTACCTCTTAGGTGATGCAGGTAATGACATCCTGTATGGGGGTGATGGTGATGATATCCTCAATGGCGGTGCAGGGAGCGATCGGCTTTATGGTAATGGAGGTACCAATACCTTTGTTCTGGAATCGGGAATGGGTCAGGATCTGATCTATGGCTTCCAAGATGGCGTAGACAGGATCCGATTAGAGGGTTTAACTTTCGGCGAATTACAGATTGCCCAAAGTGGCACTTCCACCTTAATTAAAATTGCATCAACCAAAGTCACCCTCGCTTCTTTAGTTAACACAAATTCCGCCTTGATTGGGGTGGAGGATTTTGCCTGATTCTGAAATTATCAGGTGCGTTAACTTCCGTTACCGCACCAGAGAGGTTTTTTTATCCGCAACACCTTCTGATTAATAACAAGGACATTCCCCAGATGAAACCCCTGCTAAATACTTCAAAAACTATCAATCCCACCACCACAATTGTTTTTATTGATGCCGGAGTCGAAAATTCCCAGCAACTTATTGAGGGTGTCATTCCCAGTGCAGAAATCTTTGTCTTAGATAAAACGGCAGATGGCATCGAACAAATTAGCGAAGTTTTACAACAGCGTCAGAATATCGATGCAGTTCATATTATTTCCCACGGTTCCCCAGGTTGCTTGTATCTGGGCAATAGCCAACTAAGTTTAGATAACCTAATCCACTATGCCCCTCAACTGCAACAGTGGAATGTTACTAACCTTCTCCTCTATGGTTGCAACGTCGCAGCAGGGGATGCAGGAGAAGAATTTATTGCTAAGTTACACACTCTAACGGGGGCAGAAATTGCCGCTTCTAAGACTCTGACGGGGAGTGCAGCTAAAGGGGGAAACTGGGAGTTAGAAGTCACCACAGGTCAAGCCGAGTTGACACCGGCTTTTTCCCCAGAAGTAATGGCCACCTATCCAGGGGTGATGAACGGTACGTCCAATAACGATATTCTCAGGGGTACTGCCAGTAACGACTTCTTCGCGGGTTTAGCAGGTAGCGATGTCCTCTACGGTTACGCCGGATACGATTACCTCGAGGGTGGTGACGGCGACGATATTGGCTACGGTGGCAATGATGACGATCAGCTGTTGGGGGGTAATGGCAGCGATCGCCTTTACGGTGATGTCGGTCACGACGTACTTTATGGTCAAGAGGGTAATGACATCCTCTATGGGGGCGATGGAAATGATGCCCTCATTGGCGATGCAGGGAGCGATCGGCTTTACGGTGATGCGGGTAACGACGCATTTTATGGTGATGCGGGTGATGACATTCTCTATGGGGGTGATGGTGATGATTACCTCAATGGCGGTGAAGGGAGCGATCGGCTTTATGGTAATGGAGGTAACAATACCTTTGTTCTGGAATTGGGAATGGGTCAGGATCTGATCTATGGCTTCCAAGATGGCGTAGACATGATCCAATTATATGGTTTAACTTTCGGCGAGTTACAGATTGCCCAAAGTGGCACTTCCACCTTAATTAAAATTGCATCAAGCAAAGTCACCCTCGCTTCTTTAGTTAACACAAATTCCGCCTTGATTGGCGTGGAGGATTTTATCGTTATCGCTAGCCCGTCTGGCGAACAGTTTTAATCCTGAAATTATCAGGTGCGTTAACTTCCGTTAGCGCACCCTTGATTTTAATTTTATAATTATTAAATATTCCCAATATTCATTCCTATAAATATTTTTTTTCTTCTATCTATAGCGAGCCTAAATGAATTCTGTAATTCTTGTAGCGGCAAACTCTCCCTGGTTGCCCTCATCCGTGGGGGGATAGGCACGGGGGTACTACCCCTACATATTTGTACTAATGATTTATACGCGCTATATAAAAATATTAACGCCATAGATTTAATAAATATTAAATTATTAGGATATCAGGGTATAATTACTGTATTAACTGATAGATTTAATGCCTAATTGCTGCGCTTGTAATGATAATTAACGCCCTCAAATTTATCGTTAATCCTACTGGGTTCCTCTCAACAGCATACAATGGTAGTATTCTCGTCGGTTTGACTCTCCTGACCATCGCTTACTCAACCCCAGCTATAGCAGAAACTCGCTCCAATTTACTCAACACATCCAATCAACTTGATTCCTCTGCTGCAAGTGTTTCCGACCTTCCAGAAACCACCCCTTTATCAGAAACACCCAACTGGTTTACTTATCCTACAAACCAGGAACCCTCATCCCCAAATTTAGCCTCTGAACCTGAACCCACAGAACCCCAATCAACTAATAATCCTAACGGATTGCCCCCACCTTCTGCGCCATCTACTGACCCCGATTACATTATTCCACCTCGAAGCGCTCCAAGTGTTTCGGACATTCCAGAAACCACCTCTTTATCAGAAACACCCAACTGGTCTACTTCTGCTACAAACCAGGAACCTTCATCCCCAAATTTAGCCTCTGAACCTGAACCCACAGAACCCCAATCAACTAATAATCCTAACGGATTGCCCCAACCTTCTGCGCCATCTACTGACCCCGATTACATTATTCCACCTCGAATCGCTCCAAGTGTTTCCGACCTTCCACAAGCCAGCCCTTTATCAGAAACACCAAACTGGTCTACTTTTGCTACAGACTTGGAACCCTCATCCCCAAATTTAGCCTCTGAACCTGAACCGACAAAACCCCCATCAACTAATAATCCTAACGGATTGCCCCAACCTTCTGCGCCATCTACTGACCCCGATTACATTATTCCACCTCGAATCGCTCCCGACGAAAAAATTAGCCCATTCACGACCAATTTACTTCTCAATGACATTCCCATCAGCCATCTAACTGAATGGGAGTTTAGTGGTTTCCATACTTTTGCTGACACCACAGACAGCGATATTTTTTTTAATGGCACTCTCAAACTTAACAGTCGAGTCATTGAAAGCTTAAGCCGAACTAATATTTATAGAGTAGACCAAAAAGGCACTTATTTGCAACTGCGGACTGTTCCCCTAGAACGAACAATTACAACCACAACTACCGCACCGCAAACCATGACGGGTTTAGAACTTCAAATGAGTTTAACGGGGGCTTGTATTTTTCCCGATACTCCCAGTGACCAACAATGTACTTATACCCCAGGTTTAGTTATCGATCGCAATAGTATAGATCCAGAGTTTTTCGTACCTACCCGCGTCTTTCAAACGTCTCAGGTTGGGGAGGTTCTCAAACCGGAAACTTTGGCTTTTATGCAGCTTCCAGGCTTTCAAGGCGGAACCAGCAGTCAACCGATTGGCGTCGATTTTTATTTTCCCAATTCGGGTGCTTATCCGGGAAACAGCCAATCCCGAAAAACAAAAGTTGAGAGAAAAGAAGAAATTGACTATACGATTGCAGGTACTTTTTCCCGAGTTCGTCAAGTTGTTAAAGCCAATGATAGAGAAGCCGTTTTAGGACGAACGATTCGAGGATTTACTCTCTTTGTTGATGATGAAAATCGCTGGCTAAATACGGCTATTCAAGCGGGGGCGCAATTTTTGCCCGATGTCATTCCTGACCTAGAAGGCAGTAAAAATCAGGTTAATACTAATATCAACCGCAACTTATTTTTAGCGGCTAATAATACTCGTTTACCCAGCAGTAGTTTTACGATATATTCCGCCGGACTCGGACGGGCAGAAAGTTTAACGCCTAATGTCACCAGCTTAAGTCAAGTTCCTAGAGCGAATTATAACAGCCTTTGGCTCGGTCTTTCTCCCGTGATCGATCGCGCTCTTGAAGATGGTCGAATCTTTTACGATCCAACAGGCCCACAAGTCACCCTTGTCGATGCTGGTGCAGAAGGTGGAGCAAATACCAATGTACAGTTATTCTCTGCCGTTAACCAAAATCAGTATTCTACTGCCAATTTGCAGAATTTTTATGCCCAAGTTTATTTAGGTTTTTTACAGCAAGATGTCAACTTTGTTAGAGAAAGTATCTATGGGGAAAAAACCTCTTACTATCCTCATCTCAGCTTTACCGGAAACTGGACGGGAGGTGAAGATATCCTGCGATACTATACGGGTGTGATTGCTTCAGAAAAGCCCAAACTCTACCTGGGTGCTGATTACACGAGAAACACGCTAAACAATTGGAGTTTTCGCGGCGGTGCGATTGGTTATCTCAACCCCGATCGCGATTATTACAGCCAACTTTGGGGGAGTGTGGCTAAAACATTTCGCTTCAGTAGGCGGGCAAATTTAACCTTATCAACTGGCTTCAATTATGCTCTCGATCGAGAAACAAGAATTGGTGATGTAGTTAGTCTTTCACCCGCTAGTGAAGTAGCCCTTAGCGCTCGCCTGAATTGGGGAATTTTTTCTCTGGGTTTGACCAACTATTTTGGTGATATCGTACCCAATTCCTACGACGATCGCTTACTCGCTGAGTTAACAATCCGTCCTCTAAGCACTCTCACTCTGTCTGGTTATATCGCCCCCATCGATAAAAACTCCTCTCGCTCTCTCTACGGTGCTAGTGTAAGTTGGCAACTGGAAAATAAGTATAACAGTCCCACCCTATCCCTCAATTGGCAAAATAAGCAATATGATTATGGTGATGATGTTTTTGAGAATCGTTTATTATTGAATGATAATGTTTTTACGATCCTTTTTCGCATTGGTTCTCCAGCTAATCCGCTCTCTCGTTAATCTTACCCAGAGTAGAAGCCAACTAATTTGCTAAAATAAAAAATTAGACTTCTGCCTCATCCCCGCCTGTGAAGCGTTTGAGAAAATCTATGCCAATAGGGACTCTCACCGAGATTACCTCATTTGCGAGTTAATCTGCTTCGGACGGCAGTGCCATAATGTTTTAGCACACTAAATACGGAAGAACCGGAAATACCGATGCTATGGGAATTGCCAGTATCTAGGGAAGCAGTCAAATCAAACTATAATCAACTGCTACGCAGCTTAACAGTCACACACGGTTCTTAAGGAAGGTGGAGGGCTACCCTCAACCCTTACCCGCTAAAAATATTAGTCTTATTTTCGATCGTCGATACAGGGCGAATAATTTTTGACGATCGACAAACAGTTCCGTCCATCAGCCGTTCTCACATAACTAATACTGTCTGCGATGTCTTTAATCAATTTGAGACCCCGCCCGCCCGGAGAGTGAATATCGACTTTTTCCGAAATATCTTTGATTTTTTTCTCTAAATCAAACGGATCACCCGAGTCCCAAATTTTAATCTCTAAAGATTCAGCGAACACAGCCACCTGAATGTCAACAGGCAAATCCGCTGGTTTGCCCTTGTGGGCGTGACGCACCGCATTCGTAAAGCCCTCAGCCAAAGCCAACTGACACCTTATCCACACACTTGTAGGAATTCGCGAGTCGTACAATTGTGCAAACCACGACAAAACCCAGCTTAATCCATTCAGACCTGTATTGACTTGAAGATCCGCTTTTTTTAGCATCGGCAACTTTTCGGAACCCTTTAATTCAATCACGCTCACCACACAAGTTCTTCATCCGCCGGTGGGCAAAATACAACGAGACAAAATACAACCAGATAAAATACAACGAGACAAAGTATAACGGCGGCAAAATTGAATGGTAGTTTGAGGATACTAGCTCTGGTGGGCCGTGGATCAATGTCTAATCGAATAATCGGTGAGTCACTTTACCATAAATAGCACTTCCATGTCAACCAGCGCCTGTGGCAAATAAAAGTCTATAAAATTTTATATTCTGAGTATAAACTGAGTGAAGTTCGATCGCGCCAAATTTCTATCAAATTTTAACGTAAATTGAACTCAACGACCCGCTGTCAAAAGCAATTACCTCGAAAGCGATGCCAATAAACTATACTCAATCTCAGACAAGGGCGCTGACAGGATATATTTTAAATGACCCCCAGACCTTGAAAAACTTGTAGTACCTAAGTGCCCATGTTTCAAATTCTGGTTATTGACGATGATACGGCTGTTCAAGAACTGCTGAGAAGAACCCTGAAAAAACAGGGTTACGAAGTAACAGTAGCAAGCAATGGCGAAGACGGTGTAGCCCAGGCGCAAAAATTGCGTCCGGCCCTGATAATTTGCGATTGGATCATGCCGCGCTTGACCGGCATCGATGTCTGCCGTCGAGTCAAGGCAGATCCGGATCTGTCAACTACACAATTCTTTTTGTTGACTTCTTTGGGTTCGATCGCCGATCGAGTCAAAGGACTCGACGCAGGTGCCGACGATTTTATCTCAAAGCCGATCGAACTCAACGAATTACAGGCTAGAGTACGCGCGGGATTGAGGCTGCACCAACTCAGCCGAGATTTGAAAATAGCCAAGCAAAGTCTGGAAGCAGAGTTAGCCGAGGCCGCCGAGTACGTGCAATCGCTGTTGCCAGATCCGATGACGGAACCTTTCAGCATTGAGGCAAAATTCATTCCCTCCCGGCAGTTGGGGGGAGATTGTTTCGACTACAACTGGCTAGATGCCGATTATTTGGCGATTTACTTACTCGACGTAGCCGGTCACGGTTTGCGGGCGGCCCTGCCTTCGGTGGCAGTGCTGAATTTGCTGCGATCGCGCACGCTCCCCAACATAGACTACTACAAACCTAGCGACGTTTTACGCGCCCTGAACACCACCTTCCAGATGAGCTACCAAAATGACAAGTATTTCACCATCTGGTATGGCGTTTACAACCGCATTTCTCGCCAGCTAGTTTATGCTAGCGCCGGCCATCCACCGGCCGTGTTGATTTCCCAGTCGCCTGCGAGCACGGCTAAAATCCAGCGATTAAAAACCCCCGGAATGCCGGTCGGGATGTTCCCCGACGCCCCCTATGTCGATAATTGCTGCGATGTCGAGGATTTGAGCACTCTCTACATCTTTAGCGACGGGGTATACGAGATCCACCAACCTGACGGCAATATCTGGGGGCTTGACCCTTTCATCGACCTGTTAGCAGCTTACAACGGTGCAAGTGCCGACCAGTTAGAGCTGGTTTTGAACTACATTCAAAAGTTGAACGCTAAAGCAGTTTTTGATGATGATTGGTCTTTACTCAAGGTAAACTTTGGCTAGCTGACTTCTTGCAGTGCATCTGTGACCAAATAGCAAGAAGGCAGCAGCCCAAAGATTTAGTTAGTTGAGAGAATTTTGCTATTAAAAGCATCGCGGGTCTGAAATATCTCGAAAACTCGATCCATGCTGGTGAGTTCAAATAAGATGCGGATTTGCTCGTTGATAGAACAGACAACTAATTGACTCCCAGCGGCCCGGACTGTTTTGAGCGCCAAAACTAAAGCGCCTAAACCAGAACTATCCATAAATGTCACATCAGTGAAGTCTATCAATACCACATCGGCTCCCGCTTCCACTAGGTCGCTAATCTCTTGGCGGAATTGACTTGCCTTGGTGCCGTCTAAAATGCCAGAGGGCTGAATAATTTTAACTACAGGACTCATATTTTGCGGTGGGAATGTCAGAATTTCTAGCCAGACTAGGCTAGTATAGCTGCGAGATGGACTCCGATCCAAATAACAGGGGGGGAAAGCGCCAGAGCCTGAGAGCGGGAGAATAGTTATGAGTGCAAAAGATGGTGCTCGTCGCGGAGCCTAACGCCGATCGCAGTCGCAGCGCTTCGCCGGGAGTGAATTGTGAGAGAGGGACAATCTTTGTTCTGCTGAATGCCTTCTGGTATTAATCAAACTCGGCTAACTTTGGCGCGGTAGAGCAGTTTGTCGCCTTGTCTGTAGCCTGTGTAGCGGACTTTGACGGGTTCTCCGGGCTCGGCTGTTCCTTCCATGAGCTGGTGCTGTTGGGGGTTGTAGGGAATCTGGGCTCCGACTGGGGCGATCGACTCCACTCCCCAATGCTCTAATAACTGCTCGACTGGCCGCAGCAAGGGCAGTAGTTTCTGAGCCCGCAAGTTGTGATTTTCCTGAGCTTTGCTCGCAGCAGTCGGCCACTGCAACATCCAAGATTCTAAAATTTGCACGCTAGATAGCTGGAATTCCTGCATCAAAGATTCTCGCTGCTGTTCGATCGAAGCTTGCAGGCGCTGATATTCTTGTTCTACGGCTGTCGGTGGTGCCTGTTCTAACTCTACATAGTCTGGCGTCAAGGTTGCCAGCAGTTCGGGTAAGGAAATTTGCAAAGCTTGACTAATTTTGAGCAAGATGTCGGCTCGGGTTTGCAAAGCTAAACCGCGACGCAGGCGACTTAGCTGGATCTCGGAAACTCCTGCTTTTTGGCTGAGTTCTCGATCGCTCGAAAGCCCCGCCTGTTCCATCAGGCGTTGCAGTTGAGGAGCATAATCTGGAATATTGGCAGTCACGAAAAACTCATCCAAATTAATAAATGGACATATTCTCGATCGTAAACTGTCACGAGCCTTAACGAAATACATTTTTGGGGCGGGCTGTTGGGCCCGCCCCACAAGAGTTTCGCAATTTATGCCGATGCAAGTTCAATTATTGAAAGCTTGCTATTTGACGGCTACTTTTTCGCGGGCGGTGGCTGTTGCAGTTGTCGCAGAACCTTGCAAATGCGCTTCTAGGAACCACAAACGCTTGTCAATTGTCCGCGAAATTTCAGTGTAGAGATCCGCTGTGTCGGCGTCGCCGAGTTCGTCTGTTTTGTCGATGGCAACTCGCAGGTGTTGGGCGTAGGGTGCGTAGCGATCGGCCAAAGCCGTCACGTATTCTTTGCCGTCTAAAATGTCGAAAGGAAATTCTGGCAAAATCGAATCTGCTGCGGCTGTGCGGGCTGTTCCTACAGCCAAACCGCCCAAAGCTGTGACCCGTTCGGCAACCAAATCGATGTACTCTTCGAGTTCTGTTGCCATTTCGTCAAACAGCAAGTGCAACTGGTAGAAGTCCATGCCTTTAACGTTCCAGTGAGCTTGCTTGACTTGAGTTTTTAAGTCCAGAGTCGTTGCTAGTGTGGCGTTGAGCAGCCCGACTACTTGAGAGCGGGTGGCGGCTGACATATCGATGCGGGTGGGGTAAAGATGTTGTTTGTGATTGTTGGTAGTCATAGGTTTTTAGCTTGTTATTAGTGATTGTCGATCGAACTTCTTAGAAAGGTTTGGGCGAGGGAATATTTGGCTGTCATGAATTTCTGTTGAGAGGCTCAGGCTAGGTGCATCTGCAACACCGCACGGGGAGCTCGGCGTATTTTACAGCGGATAGTTTCTAAACCGAGACGCTGGCAAGCTTCGTAGCGGTGGCAGCCGGAAAATCCGTAATACTGACCATCTACTTCTAGCACATCGATGGGTTCGTTTAAACCTACCTCGCGGATGGATTCCATGAGGGCGGCGACTTTGGTTTGGTCATTGACTCGCGGCAGGGGGCGGCGAATCTGGTTGAGGGGAATTTCTTCTATCCTCATGGTGACTCTCTTTTTTACTATCTAAATCATACTCGTTATGACTTCATTTTGTCAACAAACATGAGAACTTACGCAAAAACGTGGTTTCTGCAGGGAATATGGGGGTTAGAAAATCCCAACTACTGCTATCTAGCCCGGAAATCCCATACAAATACCTATGAATTGGCAACACTCAGCACAGGCAGGATTTTTCATGCCTTTCGATAGATCGATCGACCTCAACCTTCTAGGTACAGTGGGAGAAAATATAAATTGTGGCTTGAAATTATGGCATCCTCCCAACCCCTCAAAGGCATTGAATTGATCGACTGCGCCAAAGCTAACGCCCAACAAGGAATCGCCACAGCCGCGAAGCTTTGCGGCTACGGAGGCGACCTCAACACCTTCGAGCGGGAACTGAAAAAGGCTTGCCAAGACATCGGCGTCGAAGTCAAGGAGTTAAGCGACTTGATTACGGCTCAGCAGATGATGAAACAAGGAATGGGTATTGAAGTCGCTCCAGATACTCCCTCAGAACTCTAGGCTCAATCTCCACCGCACCAGTTTTAAATCTAAGATTGCCCTGACACCAGTATTTTGAGTCTGCTAGCTGAGGCAGGCTAGAATGTTTTGCATGGGAGCTTCCGACTTTAGCCAGGAGTCGCGTTTTCTCCCGCGAAGAGGGTGCTTTCTGGAGGGTGCTGAGATTGTTAGGAGGACTGTCGTGTCAGATCAGCAAGACCGAATTATGCGTTTGTTTATAGAGGAGGCTAAGGAGCACCTCGATACTCTAGAAAATGGTTTAGTGGATTTAAAGTCCACGATGAAAGACCCCGAAAGCGTCCAAGAGATGTTTCGAGCCGCCCATTCCGTGAAAGGAGGGGCGGCTATGCTGGGCTTAGATAGTATTAAAACAACCGCTCACCGCTTGGAAGATTGTTTTAAGGTGCTCAAGGACGGGCCCGTCAAGCAGGTTGACCAAACGGCAGAATCCCTATTTTTAAAGGGAGTTGATACGCTTAAGGACTTGCTGGGGCGACTGGAGGGGCCTTTCGGCTTGAGGAATGAAGAGGGAGAAAAACTCGTGCAGCAGGTGATGCCTGTTTTTGCTCAACTGGAAACTCACCTCAATAAATTGGCGTCGGGTAAAGTGCAGGCTGCTGCTGGGTCTGGTACGCCCGCCGCTCCAACAGCGGGCGGGGTACCGGCGAATTTTGCTGTTGAAGTGATGACTTTACTCAAAGAAATGTTGCAGGTGTTCAAGCAGAAAGAATCGGCTGCTAGTCGCTCTGAGTTGACGGCTGTGTGCGTTCGCCTCTATAAGTTGGGAGGTAAAATTGAGACTTGGCAAAATTTAGTAAAAACAGCTAGAGCAGCGATCGTTAATCCCAAAAACTCTTATAAAGTCTTAGCTCCCCTGATTATCAAAGAACTCAAGGAAGCTGGCGATTTAGTACAAGTGGGGAAAGTCAAGACGATCGTTCCGAGTAAAAATTTGCTACTTTTGGCAGCAAGCCCAAAACCAGCAGAGGCAAGCGCCCCAGCCGCCCCAGCCGCCCCAGCCTCCGCGTCGAAGCAAGTAGCACTTCCCGCCGAACCGAAGGCGGTAGTCAAGCTTTTGCTCAAAACTTTCAACAAAAAGCAACTCTCGGAAATCGCCAAGTTACTGGTTAACGCCATCAAATCCTCGAACTAGGATGTGTGGCAGTAGAAGATAGAGTTGAGCAGCAACTCGAAAAAATTTACTCAGTCGAGATTTTTGCCCTCTACCTTCTACTGTTGGGCAAGCCTGCGTTAGAATTAGTGGATATGTAGGCGTGCAATGTTGTACCAGAATTAAAAATCGAGCAGGCTTTATAAGGCGGTAGCTGTGAAACCAATTCGTTCATTAGAAGATGCTTTAAACCGCTGTCAGGCGATGGGAATGCGCTTGAGCCGCCAGCGTCGATTTATTCTAGAACTTTTGTGGGAGGCAAAAGAACACCTCTCGGCTCGCGAAATTTACGATCGCCTCAACAAACAAGCGCATTCGATCGGTCATACTTCGGTTTATCAAAATCTAGAAGCTCTGTCGAGAGAAGGGATTATTGAGTGCATAGAACGCTCAGAGGGACGCTTGTACGGCAATGTCAGCGACTCTCACTCTCACGTCAATTGTCTTGATACGGCTCAGATTCTAGACGTTCATGTGGAATTGCCGCTCGACTTGATCGAGCTAATCCAAGAGCAAACTGGTGTCAAAATTGTAGACTACCGGATAGATTTCTACGGATACCGATCGGCAGAGTCCGCCACGCAAGCATCGAGTGTCAGCGATACGCCAAAGGCTTCGTAACCGATAAAGCAGCGGCTGTTGGAAGCAAAACGGATATTTGTGATCGACCTGTCGCTCGTATAAAATGATTTAAGTATTTTGCTGGGTTCGATCTGTTTTTTTGCCATCGCCTGCCGGAATTCGGCACAACAGTAGAAAAAAAATGAAAACAGAAAAATGAAACTTGATCGACAAGTTTGGCGATCAGGAATAAAATTTACGACTAAACCCAAAAAATCATTTCTACCCGCTACACGTAAAAGTGTAGACTAAATCCGGCTGTAGTACCCCTTTATTTTTAATCGGCTTGGATGAGACGAAAGTTAGTGTAGTTGCGGTTGAAACCGCTGAGTCTGATAAGGTAATTTCTGACCCGGATTTAATATTAGACCTTAGTTTAATCCCTCCCCCAATTCATCTGTGGAGTCAAATCTAAAATCTAAAATCTAAAATCTAAAATCTAAAATTGATCGACTGACGGGGCTTTATACTGCTTTTTCTGCTAAACGGCCCCGGGATCTGTGAATAACTGTGTGATAACTGGTATGATTTACGTGCCTCGAGAGCCTAAAAAACTCGGAAGCAACCAGTGGGGCTGGACACGAACCTCACTATAAAACGCCGTAGAGGGAAAGATTGCCAGTACCTTGAAGGAAGTTCTCGATCTCCTTAACAGGAGTCAGAAGCCCACATCACAATCTATGATTTGATGTGGGAGTGTCACGTGAAGAGTGCGCATTACAGGACAGGCTGAAGTAATGGCGAGACGACAATCTGACCAATTCCACACACCACCGCAATACAACCCATCCCCTAAACCGACGGCACAGTTCAGTGCAGAGGCGACAGGCGATGCGAGTTCCTTCGTAACGGCCCAGCCGACCGATGGAAAAAGAACTTTTTGGCAGTGGCAGCTTATCTGGCTGAGTCTCCTGGTGGGATTTGGAGTAACCGGTGCCGCTGCATTTCTCTGGTTGCTGACGATGCCGCCACCGCCCAATTGCCAGCAACTGTCGCCGTTGGCGGCCGACGGAGAGCGACTTTACTGCGCTCAACAAGCTGCTAAGTCGGGCAAGCTAGAACAGCTAGAATCGGCAATGGCACTGGTGCAGGCTTGGCCGAAAGAACATCCGCTATACTCGCAGGGTCAACATTTGATAGGGGAATGGTCGAAAGCCATTCTGGGATTTGCCAGGGCAAAAATTGAGAGGGGCGATTTGAAAGGCGCCCTAGAGATTGTGGCGAAAATTCCGAAAACCAGTCCGTCTTACCCCGAGGTAGAAGAGGCTGTTACTGCTTGGGAAAAAAATTGGCAGGAGGGCCAAAAACTCTACGATACAGCCCTAGCAGCTTTGAAAAGTGAGGATTTAAGGAAGGCTTGGGATTATGCTCAAGCTTTGTTCAAGCTGGAAAATATTTTCTGGAGTCAGAAGCGTTACAACGAGCTGATCCAGCAGATTTCTTTGGAAAGAAACGGCTGGCAGCGCTTGCAAGAGGCTAGAGATTTGGCGAAGGACGAGACTCCGCAAAAGTTCGCTGAGGCGATAGTCCTGGCTCGCAAAATAGACTCGCAGCTTTTTGCCCGCGCTAAAGCTGAAAAGGAAATTGAGGGATGGAGCCGGACTTTGCTGGCAATGGCTACTAAGCGGTTGGGGGCGAAAGACCTGCCGGGGGCGATCGAGGCTGCTTCAGTTGTGCCACAGGATTCGCTACTGTTTGCGGAAGCTCAAGATTTGATGCAGTTGGGTAGGGCTCAGGCAGTGACGTGGAACCAGTCGATATCAACTCCGCTGCCACAACACATTTTTAGCTTGCTCGAAGGGCAGGGCGCTGCTAGCCAAATTGCTCCGGGTCGCCCTCTGTACAAGCAAGCTCAAGTTCAAATTGAAAATTTGCAGGTGCAGTTTCAAGATTTGCTGCGACTGCAAGTGGCGAGTACGATCGCTAGTTTCGGTCAGATAGGAACGTTTGGACTCGCGATCGAGCAAGCGCAAACCATCGGAATTAAGCAACCGCGGCGGATTCACGCTCAAACTTTGGTGGCTGCTTGGCGCCGGGACATTCAGCGGATCGAAGACCAATCTTTTCTGACTCTGGCGAAGCAGTTGGCAGAACCGCAAACGGTTGAAGGACTTAAGGGCGGCATGGCTCAGCTACTCCTGATCGCTCAAAACCGTCCCCGCAGGATAGAAGCGCAAACTCTCTTGGCTCAGTGGACGAAACGCATAGAAGTTATTCAAGATCAGCCTTTTTTGGATGAAGCGATCGCCCTGGCGAAGCAAGGAAAACTTAGTGCTGCTATTGAAAAAGCTTCGCAAATTAAGAGCGGTAGGACTTTGTACGCGAAAGCTCAGGATAATGTCTATCAGTGGGTGAGCGAACTGCAAGTTGCTCAAGATAGACCGATTCTCGATCGAGCTGCGGCATTGGCATCTCAAGGCAGTCTAGGAGCGGCGATCGATACCGCTTCCCAAATCGGTTACGGTAGGGCGCTGTATTCAGAGGCGGCAGGTGCGATCGGGCGCTGGAGTGCTGAACTTAGAGCCAACAGTGCGCCGCCGCCGGAACCCGTTCGCGAGTACGCGCCGGCTCCAGCAGAGGAGTATGCGCCAGCTCCTCGACAGGAGGAGTACGCGCCAGCTCCTCGACAGGAGGAGTACGCGCCAGCTCCTCGACAGGAGGAGTACGCGCCAGAACCAGAGCCTTACTATCCGCCTGCGAGAGAAGAGGCCCCGGCTCCCGAGCCTTACAATCCGCCTGCTCCGGAGCCGGAACCTTACTATCCGCCCGCGAGGGAGCCAGAACCTTACAATCCGCCTGCTCCGGAGCCGGAACCTTACTATCCGCCCGCGAGAGAAGAGGCCCCGGCTCCGGCTCCGGAACCTCCTCCTCCGGCTCCGGCTCCAGAACCCGCGCCGCCCTCGATTCCGGAATCGGCTGGGCCTCCTGATGCTAATTTGATCCCCGAGTAATTGGGTTTTCGCGCGATCGAGCTCTAAAATCTCCAATCTAAAATCAAGTGAGTAATTTCCAACTGCTGACGATCGATGGCGACCCCATTTTCCGGCTGGGGCTGCGAGTCGCTTGCGAGCAGTATCCAGACTTGCAAGTTATCGCAGAGGTTTCAACGGAAACCGAGGCTTTGCGGGTTCTAGAAGCTCGCTCGCTCAGCACTGGAGCAGCCAAGAAGCCCGCAGATTTGGTAATTTTGGCTGTTGAGACCCTAAATTTGCGATCGGGTCAAATAGAGGCGCTGGAATTTTGTCGCGAACTTAAAAATTTGTACCCCAACCTGCCACTGTTGGTGCTAGGCGGGCGGCTGACACCAGACCTGTTGGCGCAAATACAGGCTGCCGACGCGAATGGCTATTCTCCTAAAGGTAGAGATATTTCCCGGACTATTGAAGCTATTCGCGCTGTGGCATCTGGTTGCACTTATTGGGCGACGGATGCGGGCACTAACCCGGAAATAGAACTAAATGCAGCGGTGGTTCAAACAGTAGAAAACTCCGCAGCAATTGCAGATAAAAATGTAGATAATTCGACAGTTGATACGCCAGTACACAAAAAAATACTGGCTTATTTTTGTCTTTCTGGACTACGGGAAATAGATGCAAGTTTGGCAGTTGTCCAAGCTGATTTGCAAGAGATCAAAGCGGCCGAGCCGACAGATTTGCCCTCTATTTTAGATGGGGTTGTACTCAGCGGACGCCGCAGAGAATTGCTCGCAGCTCGTTGGATTGTTAGTCAGTTATTATTTGAAGACAGAAGGCAGAAGGCAGAAGGCAGAAGGCAGGAGGCAGAAGGCATAAAGCAGAGGATAGAAGGCAGAAGCCAGAAAGAAGAAATTAGAGGCGAGAATTTGTTAAATAATTCTCAATCACAATTAGCGAACTCCCAAGTTTCGGCTGAATCTTTGGTGGTTGCAACTAATTGGCAAAATAGCTTGTTTGACTCGGTGGCCGCTAAATTGCAGTTTGAGTTGGTGAATTTGACTGGCTTACCTTTGGAAATCGATATTTTGCGATCGCACAAAAAGCGTGAATTGATGAGTTCCATCCTGCGGAAGTTAAAGGATTTGCTGGAGGAATTGCGCTTTTCGCAAGTGCAGCAAACTCAATTGTCGCAAAAAATGCCTGCTATTTTACGGGATTTGTGGCAGGCGACAATCATAGATTTTTTTGGCAGATACTATACACTGCAAACGGAAAAAAATCGGGTTTTTGATGGCAGTCAAACCAGCTTGAAACTGGGAGAAAGTCAAGGGGGAAGCGCTGCTTATCTCTTGGCAGGCAGTGGGGTAGAAGTTGTGCCGATGCTGCTGGCAGATGCTGATGTAGTTGCAGCAGAAATCCTTGATAAAATACCGATGACAGTTGATTTTTTTGCACATTTGCTATTTGAAATTCCTCTAACAGTTGACAATATTTCTTGTGTTGCTGGCAGCCCGGAAGCCATGCAGCGAGCTGAAGCTTTGTTAGAAAATTTGGCAATTCAAGTTGCTAGCGGAGTGGTGCAGCCTTTACTAAATAATTTGGCAAATATTGAAGAAATCAAGCAAATTTTTTACGATGGCAAGTTGATTTCGACGCGAGAAATTGAGAGATTTCGGAATGATTTGTCATGGAGATATAGCTGGGATAGATATTTTCTGGAACCAAAAGCTATTTTTGAAAGCAGGTTTTGGCTATTTGTTTGGGGCGATTCTGGAATTAAGAGAATTTCTATTTATGCTCCGAGAAATCAGGAGTTAGCACAGCTTTCTGGGTGGCAGTTAGCCTTGACGTTGCTGCTGGAAACCAGAGATGCGATCACACCTAGAGTTCGCGCGGTTATTTGGTTGTTGGGTGCTGGCGTTGTTTACGTTTTGACTCAGGTTATAGGGCGGGGAATTGGTTTGATAGGCAGGGGAATTATCCAGGGGATTGGTAATTCTTTGCAAGATAGCAAGTTTGGCAAAAATGGGTGATGGTTGGGCAACGAGTAGTAGAAAAGATTGCATAAATCTTTGATGCAAGAGGGAAAGCGTAGATTAACTGGGATTAACGCAGAGGCTTTTCAAAAAAATTTGCGAAGGTCTGCAAGAGTTCTGGTGTAGGGGATTTAAGAGATTTGATATAATAGGTGATTGGTGATTAGTGGTATTATAGATAAAACTTAATGCTATAAGGTTGAAATTTTATGAGTATTATGATAGCGATAGATGCCGATCGCATAAACAGTTTAGATTTGTCTCCGGTGCGGACTGTGATTGAAAAGTGGCTGGCCGAAGGAGCGATCGCCCAAAACGAACAACAGCTACAATTTGAAATTGAGTATCCGCGCGAAGAGTTAGATCCGCGAGAAATTTCGGAAATTCCCGAAGTGCGTCTGTGGTTTATTCGCTTGGATGCTTGTTACCCTTGGCTGCCATTTTTGCTGGATTGGAAAGCGGGAGAATTGGCGCGCTATGCGGCGATGTTGGTGCCGCACCAGTTCCATCGCACCCAAGGTATTCAGTACAATCCTGAAGCTTTGGAAATGTTTTTGATGAATAAAATTTTTGTGTTGACTGATTGGTTTAATCAGCAGGGAATTCCCAGTAAATCGAAGTTGATGGCCCTGTCGCAGATGTTTGGTTATGATTTGGACGATGCTTTTTTTGATGTGATTGTGCCGCACAAATAAGCGATCGCACTATAATTAACATACTCCTAATTAGGTAGGCTACTCTATACCTTAAGACTAAGAACAAAGGTATAAACCCGATTTCTTCCCTTATGGGGCGGGCTTTCCAGTCCGCCTCCGCAGCTATAAGTTCTATCCACAACAGCTTAATTAAGCTTAACAGCAGCCGTACTCACACTTTAAGACAATCCTTAAACCAGCGCGCCTCAAAAAATTGTTGCTGGACTTCAGAATTTTCTCAGAATTGATAGTTAGTTTAAATAGACAACGATCGCCCCATTCAATCGATCGAGGAAATTTACCATGAAAACAGATTACCTCATCGTCGGCAGTGGTTTATCAGCACTGGTTTTCGGAGCGTTGATGGCAAACTCCGGCAAAACCGTACACATCCTCGAGGCTCACGAGCATCCCGGAGGCTTTGGTCACACCTTTACGATGGCCAACAAATACACCTTTAATGCCCAATTCCACTACGTTTGGGACTGCGGCGAAGGACATACAGTCAATCGAGTTCTCAAAAAACTCGGTCTCGATCAAGATGTCACCTTTGAACGGTACGATCCGAATGGCTACGACCACATGAGAATGCCTGGGTATGCGCTGGATATTCCCTCGGAACCAGAGGAACTGATCCGGCGATTGTCGGCGCTGTTCCCCGAAGCGGGCGAGAGAATTCGCCAATTCGTCAACGAAGTCGAGAAAACCGGCAACGGACTCAGAAAACTCGCTCCTCCGGTCAAACCAATTGAATTGCTCAAAAATTTCAGTGACGTATTCTGTGCTGTCCAACACCTCAATAGTACACTTCAGGACGTTTTCGACAAGTTCCAACTCCCGCAAGCCGCCCAAACCCTATTAGCCCTGCAATGGCCGGACTTTTTGCTGCCTCCAAATCAGCTTTCTTTCTATGCTTGGATTGCCTTGTTTAGAGGCTATCAAGAAGGTGCATTTTACCCGACGCAGCATTTTGAAGATGTCATCAATTCTTTAGTTAAAGTCATTGAATCCAATGGGGGGCAAGTTCTACTAAACCATGAAGTCACGAATTTTAGGGTGACAGATAGAACTGTCACTGGTGTTGAAGCGATGGATTTGACCACGCATCAAACCCATGAATTCACGGGCGACACGGTGATTTGCAACCTCGACCCGAAAAGAGCGGCCAAGATGATTGGAGAGGAACTGTTCTCTAAAAAAGTGCGGCGGAAACTCAACTATGAGTATTCTGCATCTAACTACATGGTGTACTGCGTTGTCAAAGATATCGATCTCCGAGACTATGGATTTGGTAAGTGGAATACGTTTCATTCGGAACACTTGGATCTAAATGAAGCTTTTGCTCAAATGTATGAGCACAATGACTTTTCTCGTCCGAGCTTTGCAATTACAACGCCAACTTTACTGACGGAAGCGCGGCGGGATTGCCCAGAAGATTGTCAAATTGTCGAATTTCTGACTGTTGCTAATTACAGCTATTTTAAACAGCTTTGGGAGAGCGATCGCAAAGCTTACAGGCAGAAGAAGCAAGAGATCCTGGACTCGATTTTAGATGTTGTTGAAAAACACTATGTTCCGAATTTCCGCAAACACATGGTCTTTCATGTTACCGGAAGTCCGACGACTAACGAGCGCTTCTGTTGGTGTCCTAACGGTAATTCCTACGGTTCCAGCCTGACGCCGCGTAACATGGGGGTCGATCGACTAAATCATGAAACATCCCTCAACAATTTCTATTTCTGCAACGCCTCCTCGGGCTATCCAGGCTTTGCGCCGACATTTTGGACGGGGGCGCTGCTTTATCAACGTTTATCCGGCGATCCGATTTTAGGCTAAGGAAAATTAGCAATTGATTATTTTCCTCTTTCTCTCGTTCCTTGGCTTTGCCAAGGAATGAATTTCACTCTTGCTCTGCCTGCTCTTAAAAAATTATCATTTCTGCTCTCATTATCTCGTTCCTTGGCTCTGCCAAGGAATGAATTTCTGGAGGCTCTGCCTCCTCTTAAAAATGACGAGGCAGAGCAACAGTGAAATGCCTTTCCAGGTTCTACCTGCGAACTAAAATTTATTCCTTCTTCCTTCTTCCTTTTTCCTTCTTCCATATTCCATCTTCCCGACATCCGTTACATCCGTTACATAATCCGTTGCCGAACTTCCTTCTATCAATCTAGGAGTGAACTATGAGAATTGCAATTGTTGGGGGCGGAGCCAGTGGTATGGCAGCAGCCTACTGGCTCGACAAACAGGGGCATCACGTCACTGTGTTGGAAAGTCAGCCGATTTTAGGCGGACACATTCGGACGCTGAACAAAAATGTTGTACCCAATCAATCGGAGTGCAATGAAATATTAGAAAATGGGGTGCTAGAATTTCCCACTGTGTTTTACAATTTCGTGGCTTTTATGCAGGAGCTAGACGTTGAATTAGAACCCGTGCAGATTGGTTCCGCGCTTTTTTTTAAAGATGGCACCCACTTTTTGTCGGCGGTATCTATCCGAAAGAATTTCACCGGAATCCAACGCCTGATCGAGTATTTGCGCCTGGATAGTCTCTACGCTCGTTCGGCTGCATTTATTTTAAAAATGCGGTTTGCTAAACAGCACGATTTCTACGATGTGCCGCTTTCGGAGTCTTTGAAAAGCTCGTGCGTCCGCAATTATTGGCTGAAGTTGCTGACGATGTACAGCTACTCGATACCGTTTGAATTGCTCGACAATTTCCCGGCAGAATTAGCGATGCCTGTTTTGCGCGAATATGCCTCGGTCAACTGGGTGAGGATTAAAGGCGGTGTGTATTCTTACATTGAAAAGATTTTGGAGCGATTTAAGGGCGATATACTGCTAAATGTGGAGATTGCCAATATTTTTAGAAGTGCGGATGCTGTAAAAATTGTGCTTTCTGATGGGGAAATCCAGGAGTTTGATAAGGTGGTTTTTGCGATGCCACCAGATCAAGTTATGAGGCTGTTGTCCGATCCGACGGAGGCGGAAACGAAGCGGTTTTCGGCGTGGAAAGCCAATTATGCAACCACTGTACTGCATTCGGATACATCAATATACGATCGCTACGGTATCCGCAAGTTATCAGAATTTGATTTTTTCGAGACGGACAAGGGATGGGGATATAATGCGAGCTTGAATCAGCTTTGCGGCATCTCATCCCCACGAGAGTACAGTTTAGCTTTTCAACTCGAAGAGTCGATCGCCCAAAACCACATTATTCACATTCAGAAACATCACACGCCGCTGTACACTGTCGAGTCTTTTCGATATCGAGATGAAGTTATCGAGACTAATGGCGAAAACAACACTTATCATGCGGGAGCTTATTTGGGGGATGGTTTGCACGAAGGAGCCATTACCTCTGCTTTGCGAGTCGCAAAATTAATCGGGTGAACTCAATTGTGATGCTACAAACTCTCGCAAATATCAGTAAGTTTCTTGTCGGTGCAGCACTCTCACAAAAGTAATGATGTCTGCATCAAAAGTTAAACCAATGCGAGAGTCGCCCACTCGGATGCGAGATTAATTTTTAGCGTTGCCTAAGCTGCGACACCAGGTGCTGCAGTTAAGTAGACATCATTGCTCAAAGATGGGGGCATTGTTGAGCCGGCTAACTGAGTACCCTCAAAGTTGGTTCCCGTGAATGTTGCCCCGCTCAAGTCGGCTTCGCTCAAGTCTGCATAGCACAGCCTAGCCCAATCGAGGTTTGCCTGCACCAAAGAAACTCCCACCAGATTTGCCCTGGTTAAATCTGCTCCCATCAACTTGACGCCCCGCAACTGAGCCCCGCTGAGATTGGCAGCTAATAAGTTCGAGCCTTCCAGGTTTACCCCGTTTAGTTTGGCTTCGCTCAGGTTGACACCATTGAGATCCGTCCTGCTCATGTCGATGCCATTGATGTAAGCTTTCCTAAGATAGATGCCTGTTAGTTGAGCGCCAAAAAGCTTTGCACCGCTGAGTTTTGCCCCTCCGCAGTTTGCCCAGTTGAGGTTGGCTCCCGTGAGGTTGGCGCCCCGCAGGTTTATGAATTGCAGGTCGGCTGTACACAAATTGGCGTTCCAGAGGATGGCGCTCCGCAGGTTGCTACCGATGAGTTGGGCGCCACTCAACTTTGCCCTGGGCAGTTTTGCTTTGACGAGGAAAGCTCCGCTGAGATTGGCTTTTGTAAGCTCTGCGTCGGCTAGCCTGGCTTGGCCCATTTTGGCAAAACTCAGATTTGCCCTGTAAAGGTTTGCGCCGTTGAGTTCTGCTTTGGTCAGATGGGCCCGACTCAGGTTAGCTCCAGACAGGTTAGCCCTCGAAAGGTTTACGCCAACCAACATAGCTCCGCTGAGGTTTGCTCCGCTGAGGTTTGCGTCAGCAAAGTCTCTGTTACCATTTTCGTACTCTTTGAGCAGCTCGGTTACTTCCATACGGGTCACATTCCTAATAGCGGAAATTTATCTAGAAATAAACACTCTTTATAAGTATTTTATCTCAAAAGGAGCGGACGCGCTCGCACTTTCAAGAAAGCTGAACAATTAACTTTATATTTATACATATACTTTGTGCTTTTCCAGAGTCCCGACTGTCTTGAGGTCCTAGCCTGAAACCCTTGATTTACTTAACCTCTAGAGTGCTTCGGCAAGCGTTGCGATCGTACTGATATCGGTGAAACCGTTATTCTCAGTAGGTAAGCCATCCAACACTGTCCGAATTGTTAATCAATAGTAAAATAATATTCTTTTTGTCCACTATGACTAACAGCTTTTTTAAACGGAGACTGCAAATTTGTTAGTTGTGTTTGCTTCAGGTGTCGCGAAGGCTGGCATGGTCATATCTCCATATTTTGATCTACTGTCATTTTTCAGGAAAATTAGATGTAAAACAACAGCTTAATCAGCGAGAATTTTTCTCGGTTGTCTCGCAGCAGTTATAAGAGCGTGCTTTTCAATATTTCCTTGAGTCTATCGGAGTGAAAAGTAATTTCACACATTGTACTTATGAGGAATTTATCGATATGCCTAACGGTAGAGGGGATTGGTTCAAAATCTAGCAGATAATATACTGCAGATGGTACAAAACTAACAGCGAGTAAGATCTTTAGAAAATCACCCCCTCTACTGGCAGTTAGGCAAATATGTCAATCTATGTTATGCTGAGTCAAACTTGAGGAAAGATCATGTCAAAAGAAAGAAAAAGCAACAAAGAAGTCAAAAAGCCAAAGAAACAACCTGATGGTGTTGCTAAGCCGAAGGATGACAAAAAAAATTATGGTAGCACCGAGGGCCGCAAGTAGAGATAGCTGCCACTCTCGGGATTGTGATTAATTTAGTTCAATTGTCATTACTATCGATTTTTAACAAATTTAAATATCCTATTTTGGGATTATCCGAAAACAGGTTTATTATATCTAGGGAATATGCAGTGCTAAACCCAAAGAATAATGAAATCTGTTTTTAGCGATGAATATGAAACCTTCCGTTGCTGTATGATTGCTGCTCGTAAAGAAGCGCAACTAACTCAGGAGTCTGTTGCTAAATCTCTTAAAAAGCCCCAGTCTTTCGTAGCCAAATATGAAAACGGTGAACGACGCTTAGATGTAATTGAGTTTCTGTTAGTTGCTCATGTAATTGGTGTAGATCCTTGCGCTATTATTAGGAAAATTTCACAAAAAATATCTGAAGCATCTTGTGAGAGCGAGATATGAATACCCAAGATGTAATCAGACTTGCCTCCAAATATCTAGATCGCTTATCTGGCAACACTTTCGACGTTTTAGATGTATCTAAACCTGTTACCGTAGATGCAGCGGTGAACCTGTCTAAAGTTATCTCAAAGCTTTCGCCCTTAGTCGGAAATTTAATCGAATTTAACACCGTTGAATTCTTGAATCAACAAAATGAGTTCGCTGAATTTGGAAAGTGGCATAGGCAAGATCCGGGCTTTCCAGATACTATTTTCCTCGGCATAGTTCAACCAACGCCAGGATTAGAAATTAAAGCGTGGTTCCCACTAGCAACAGAGATAACAGCACGTTTCAAAGATAGTCAGAATCACTTTAGGTTCGATCAGACCTACGTTGCTATCCTGGCATGGCTACCCGATAAAATCATCTATGGCAAGCCTCGCATTCTTGATGTGTGCGTTGTCTCTGGTTTATCGGTAGCTGTAGCGAGAGATACCCACTATCACAATCCGCCGGATTATCTTGTTTTAGAGCCGGAAGATACAACTCAAAGAACAGCAAACTTGCAACAAACAAACACCAGTGGATATAAATTCCAAGGCTCTGCTGAGGAGTTTTTAGAAGCTAAGAAAATAGTTGATTCATGGGGTACTCAAGGAAAAGTCTACAAACCCACTAGAGAGTATCAGCGACTTCTGCGGGAGCTACGGATACGCTATGAATATAGACTAGATACAAATTTTGCAAAGATGGACAGAATTGTACATCCAGGCATTGAGGAATTTAAGCGACGTGTCTACAATACTGAAGTTTCCGGTATGACGGTTGGTCGGTGGAATAAGCTTTTATCAAGTCGCCTAGAAGGCAGCATCAAGAAATCCCTACAAGATTACAGCACTTCCGGATGTTATGAGGTACAGTAGCAGCAATTAGCAAACCAGTTTTTGAGATGTTTGGGATTCATTAA
>NZ_JAUBQB010000147.1:0-5653 GCF_036701035.1 Microcoleus sp. Pol7_B2
ATGGCATCGATCTTGTCGTCGCGGTGGGGATAATAATTAGACGTGTCGATGACGACTGTCTCGGCTGGTAGGTTGGCGATTAGCGGCGCGATTGTGGGAATGCGGTTGAGAGGGATCGAGAGGATCACCGCGTCAACGTCCTCCACAGCTTGGGCCGTCGAGACCGCGCGTGCGCCGAAAGCCAGCACATCGGCCTCGATCGTCTCAGGGCCGCGAGAGTTGGCCACCTTCACGTCATGTCCGGCTGCACTGAGTTTGCGTGCCAAAGTCTTCCCGATATGGCCAGTGCCAAGAATGCCTATCTTCATAAAACGATTTCCTTGTACTGGGTAAGAGTCTCATTCCACTGCTGTACATCATTTGGGCCGGTCTTACCCCGAGTGAATTATACTCTCGCGCTAGTGATAAAAGAGGCTTATTCCGTGGGAGTTTCGTCGGCGCGCCGATCGACCAGATCGAGCAGTTCGGCCCGGTGTGCTGTCGCCCAAGCACGGAAACTGGTTCCGGGCCGACCCAGCAGATATGGGATGTCGTCGCGCACCGTGCCGAAATAGCCCAGCCGCCCGTCGGCCAGTTGTGTGCAGAATTCTATCGAGCTCTTGGCGTACCAGTCCTCGACCTTCAACCCGCCCGCCTTGAACAAGGCTTCCATGTCCGCTGGATGGCGCACGTCGCAGGTGATCGTGCGGCCCATGACCTCGCTCAACATGATGGCGAGTTCGGGCCCCGTCATCGTCTCGGTGCTGAGATAATAGTTTTTCGAGGCGTGGTTCTCGGGTCCGTCGCGCAAGACCTTGGCCGTGACCGCCGCAATATCTGTAACGGCGATGTAGCCGACCCGCTGCTCTCCCCAGAACACCGGGAACGAACCGCCCGTCGGCGGCGACACGTTCAACATTCCATCCATGAACATATTGGGGTGCAGATGCGTCCAGGGTATGCCACTGGCCTCGATGTAGCACTCGACCAGCGCGAACCAGGAGAATTTCGAGTCGGTGCAGTCGTCGTTGGCAAAGACGCCCTGATTGACGATGTGCTTCACCCCCGCCTTCTTGGCGGCGTCGACCAGCGTCTTGGTCTGGTGCGTCATGGCGATCGTGTAGCCGGTCAGGATATTGAGCCGATCGACGCCACAAAGCGCCGGGCCGAAGGTTCGCGGATCGTCGAGGTCGAACAGGACGGCGTCGCGGCCTTCGCCGCGCAGACGCTCCAGATCCTTCTGCTTACGCACGCCGACGCGGATGCGGGCATTGCCGGGCGTGCGATCGAAATCCTCTAGGATTAGCCGGCCGGTCTGGCCGGTGACGCCCATGAGGAAGATGAGCGGGCTGTTGTCGGTCGCCATGATTGCTCTCCGGTTGTTTGTGTGGATGTCGAACGGGAAGAGGCGTGGCGCGGCTCGATGATCGTGTGACGAGCCATGTCACGTCTCACTGTTGTGGTAGGTCGGGACGATCGGCGTGACGGGCGGGGAAGTTGTTCTCCAGCCCATGACCGCCTTCACATGAACAGCGCGCGGGTCAGGCGCACGGCATAGTCAGAATCAGGGTTGGTAGTGCTATCACCCACCCGCTCCATGATCGCCTCGATCGCAAGCTCGCGGCGCCTGGGCAAGCGCTCACGTTCCGCCGAGGCGAGCGCGGCAGGCATCTCCTCGCGGCTGAGGTCTGTGCAGTAACAGGGCGAGCCGGGCTGCTGGCGCCAGGACTCGGCAAGCGTGCCTGAATAGACCGCGTCGAGACCGGTTTCGTCGACCAGCGTCATCGCCACGTCGCGCTCCCGGTCGCCATCGGCGGCGACGGGGATTGCGATGCGACCCGCTGCCCCTGCAGGCGCGCCCTTGTCGGCGAAGGATGCGGACGTGATCGCGTTCCATGCCTTGGCAATTGGGCGACCGATCTGCTCGGCGACCCACTCGCTCTCGGCCTGCCCGCCTTCGATCGCCGCAATTTCGCCGTCACGCTTGGGATAATAGTTGGACGTGTCGATGACCACCGTTTCGGCGGGCACGTCTGCGAACAGTGGTGCGATCCGGGGGATGGCGCCAAGCGGCGTGGACATGATCACCACATCAACCCGTGTGACCGCCTCCGCGGAGGTGACCGCACGGGCACCGTTCTTGAGGATGTCGACGTCGATTGTCTCGGGATCGCGCGAATTGGCGACCTTCACGTCATGTCCGGCCGCGCTCAGTTTTGTCACCAGCGTCGTGCCGATATGGCCGGTGCCAAGAATGCCTATCTTCATAAAACGATTTCCTTGTACTGGGTAAGAGTCTCATTCCACTGCTGTACATCATTTGGGCCGGTCTTACCCCGAGTGATTCTCGAAGTAGGGGCGCGCGGCAGGAGTCGGCCGGGCGCGCGGTAGCCACCAATCTGCCCGGCGTCAGCCTGCGCCAGCGCGGCTTTTACTTCTGGTCTGTGGGTTACATCTGTTAAATGACCAATCATCCCCATCCGAACATTTTTTAATGGTGAAAGGTCACGCTCTCTGAGACGGGAACGCGCCCCATCCGAACACTGTTGACTGGTGCTGTGAAGTCTGGATAGCCAAACGCAATGGCAAACATCAGCTTGAGTTCATCGGAGATACCCAAATATTCGCGGATGGTCTGTGCAAAAAAGCCAATGGCGGTCTGCGGAATACCTCCTAAACCGCGCGCCGTCAAAGACAACAAAAACGTCTGGCCATACATTCCAATGTCACCGCCAACGCGCACATTATCTCCAAAGGAAGGCATGAAGAGCAGAGCGACATGAGGTGCACCGTAGAAGGTGTAATTTTTTGCAGCGGCTTTATGACGCGCGATCTTGTCGCCCCGCGCCACACCCATCGCCTCATAAAAGGTTTTGCCGTGTTCAATTCGGCGTTCACTATAGGCGCCATAAAAGCACTCCATATCGAAGCTAAAATCCGGCGTGAAATTCTCCGCTTCGTTTTGCTCGGTTAGAATGCGGCCCAATTCTTTGATCTTTTCGCCCGAAACGATGTGTGTGTTCCACGGCTGCGTGTTGCAATTAGATGGAGAATATTGTGCATCTTCCAAGACTTGCTTTATTTGAGCGTTAGGGACGGGTGTTGGTAAAAATGAGCGGAATGAGCGGCGCGCTCGAACTGTCTCTTCAAAAGAGAGCGTTTGTGATGGTTCATTTTCTAATTCAATGAGACCGTTTGAAAGGTGTGTTGCGTTTGACATCGTGAAACCTCAAAAGATGGTGTCAGTTGGAAGGTGGTTCGTGGTCGAGAGCCTTGGCTGAACGGGGTATTGCCAGCGCGTTCAAGGTGTCGCGAAGCTCGGCAAGGTCTTCATCGGAGAGACGGCAGGCCGTCTCGATCTTTTCAGGGATCGAGCACGCTGCCTCGCGGAGTGCCTCGCCCGCTTCTGTCAGATCGATAAGAACGCGGCGTTCGTCCTGCTGGTCGCGGGTGCGCGTCACCAACCCCGCGCTCTCAAGGCGCTTTAAGAGGGGCGTCAAGGTTCCGTTATCCATACCGAGCTCTTGCCCTACTTCCCCAACAGTGCGCGGGGTGCCCTCGTAGAGAGCGAGCATGACCAGAAACTGAGGATAGGTCAGACCCAAAGGCTCAAGAAAGGGCCGATGAAGCCGAATGACGCGGTTCGACGCACTATAGAGGGCAAAGGAAAGCTGCCTCCCCACCTGTCGCCGTTGGTTGATGTTCGAGTTGTTATCCATTTAAAAATCCAGTCAACCACCATTATATAGCACACTATATAATAGTTCAATACCTATAATCTTAATATTTTCTGAGCCAGGGCTTGAGTCACTACAGATTCATCAGGATAAAGGCATATCCTGAGCCAGAGCCTAGAACCGCCAAGGCTATTAAATAGTACCAAGCGCGTGACACACGGTATTTTAAATCAAGATCCCCTTCCGGGCGAGATTGTGGCTATTTTTGCAGCGGCCGAAATTATATCCTCTAACTTCGGCGGAAATCTTGTGGCCTCTGACAAAAATCCCGTTAGAGGTTAGGCGGGATAAGTGTAGCGACCTGCAAAGTGGTTTGCAGTTTTCTAAGTCTTGGAGGTATTGTGGGACGAGCCTGTAAAGCTTTGGTGTATATAATTTTTAACTTACTTGCTTGTCCCTTTTTCATCCCAAACTCACGTTACATATAAATCACACGGTTCACGCGAACCAGGAAATCGGCATCCGGATTTGTCGTAGCGTCACCAAGCCGCTCTAGGAACACTGCAACTGCCAAGTCCCGGCGCTTTGGCGATCGTGATGCGTCGGCAGATGCCAGGGCTGCCGCCATCTGTTCGCGCGTGAGATCGGTGCAATAGCAGGGCGTGCCGGGTTGCTGACGCCACGAATCGGCGAGCGTGCCGGCGTCGAAAGCATCAAGCCCAGTGTCTTCGACGAGCGCCATCGTTACTGAGGAGCGACTAATTTCTAGCTCTAAGGTGTCGTCAAACCCATGACCGATGCCACGATCTCGAACGACCGAAGCCGGGCTGCACGTTCGTAGACATCGGACACGAGGATAAGCTCGTCCGCGGAGGTCTCCTGTAGCAGTGCTTCCAGTCCCTCCTTGACGATGGTCAGCCCACCGACTACCGAGCGTGCGAGCAGGCGCCCCGCCTGCGCCTTTGCTCGGGGCGACCAGTAGTCGTCGATGTTGTTGATTGGTGGCTCCAGGGGACCGGACGTGCCGTGTTGCAAAAGGTCGGCGAACGACTTCTGCTGCGAGGTCGCGAGGCGGCGCGCCTCATAGTCGGTGTCAGCGGCCACAACGTTCACGCCGACCATCGCGTAAGGGCGAGCCATCTGCTTGGAAGGCTTGAACCGCTCGCGGTAGATCCTCAGCGCGTCCAGGAGAAGGTCGGGAGCGAAGTGCGAGGCGAAGGCGTAGGGCAGGCCGAGATCTCCTGCCAGCGCCGCGCCGAACAGGCTCGAACCCAGGATGATCAAAGGGACTTCCGTCCCATCGGCGGGAGCCGCCACGAGCCGTTGTCCGGGCGACGAAGGTTCAAAGTACGCCTGAAGCTCGATCACGTCCTGGGGAAACGAGTCGGAGGCTTGGGGCGGCCGTCTCAGCGCACGGACTGCCATTTGGTCGGTGCCGGGCGCGCGGCCGAGCCCTAGATCGACGCGGCCTGGAAAGAGTTGGGCGAGCGTCCCGAACTGCTCCGCGATCACGTAGGGAGCGTGATTGGGAAGCATAATGCCGCCCGCGGCGAGGCGGATCGTGCTCGTCGCCGCGCCGATGTGTGCAAGCACGAGCGCGGTCGCGGCGCTCGCGATCCCGGAGGCGTTGTGGTGCTCCGAGATCCAGATGCGCCCGTAATTCCACCGCTCCAGGTGGGCCGCAAGGTCTCGCGTGTCGTCGAGGGCGGAGCGGGCATCTCCGCCCTGCTTGATCCGCACAAGGTCTAATACCGAAAGCTTCGTCATCACGTTTCCTTTTTCAGTCAAGCATTCTAGGTCGGTAACACTGTTGTGTGGTCAGGTCGCACAATGAAAAGGGAAATGGCATATATGCCCTTCACTTTCCCTTTTGGCCTCACCGCAATTTGTGGCTTTTACATACAAATCACACGGTTCACGCGAACCCCCAAATCGGCATCCGGATTTGTCGTAGCGTCACCAAGCCGCTCTTGCAGCACTGCAACTGCTAAGTCCCG
>NZ_JAUBQB010000148.1:2500-5623 GCF_036701035.1 Microcoleus sp. Pol7_B2
GGTCAGAGGCGATGAAGGACGTGGCAGCCTGCGAAAAGTGCGGGGGAGCTGGCAACAAGCATTGATCCCGTAATGTCCGAATGGGGAAACCCACTGCTTCGGCAGTATCCTGCAGTGAATACATAGCTGCTGGAAGCAAACCCGGTGAACTGAAATATCTAAGTAACCGGAGGAAAAGAAATCAACCGAGATTCCCTGAGTAGTGACGAGCGAACGGGGACCAGCCCTTAAGCTGGATTGGTTTTAGAAGAACAGTCTGGAAAGACTGGCCATAGACGGTGACAGCCCGGTATTCGAAAAGACCTTTTCAGTGAAGACGAGTAAGGCGGGGCACGAGAAACCCTGTCTGAACATGGGGGGACCATCCTCCAAGGCTAAATACTCCTGACCGACCGATAGTGAACCAGTACCGTGAGGGAAAGGCGAAAAGAACCCCGGAGAGGGGAGTGAAATAGATCCTGAAACCGTGTGCGTACAAGCAGTAGGAGCCCGCAAGGGTGACTGCGTACCTTTTGTATAATGGGTCAGCGACTTACTGTTCGTGGCAAGCTTAACCGTATAGGGGAGGCGAAGGGAAACCGAGTCTGATAAGGGCGCATAGTCGCGGGCAGTAGACCCGAAACCGGGTGATCTAGTCATGCCCAGGGTGAAGGTGCCGTAACAGGTACTGGAGGCCCGAACCCACTCCCGTTGCAAAGGTAGGGGATGAGGTGTGATTAGGAGTGAAAAGCTAATCGAACCCGGAGATAGCTGGTTCTCCTCGAAAGCTATTTAGGTAGCGCCTCGTATGAATCTTCTTGGGGGTAGAGCACTGTTATGGCTAGCGGGACATCGCGTCTTAGCAAACCATGGCAAACTCCGAATACCAAGACAGAATGTACGGGAGACACACGGCGGGTGCTAACGTCCGTCGTGAAAAGGGAAACAACCCAGACCCACAGCTAAGGTCCCAAATTTCGTGCTAAGTGGAAAACGATGTGGAAAGGCACAGACAGCCAGGAGGTTGGCTTAGAAGCAGCCACCCTTTAAAGAAAGCGTAATAGCTCACTGGTCGAGTCGGTCTGCGCGGAAGATTTAACGGGGCTAAGCACGAAACCGAAGCTTGGGGTGCATAACTTTGTTATGCGCGGTAGAGGAGCGTTCCGTAAGCCGTTGAAGGTGACTTGAGAAGGTTGCTGGAGGTATCGGAAGTGCGAATGCTGACATGAGTAACGATAATGCGGGTGAAAAGCCCGCACGCCGAAAGCCCAAGGTTTCCTTGCGCAACGTTAATCGACGCAGGGTTAGTCGGTCCCTAAGGCGAGGGCGAAAGCCGTAGTCGATGGGAAGCAGGTTAATATTCCTGCACCTCGCGTGAGTGCGATGGAGGGACGGAGAAGGTTAGGTGTACCGGGCGTTGGTTGTCCCGGGGAAAGGCGGTAGGTTTGGATCTTTGGCAAATCCGGGATCCTTTAAGACCGAGCACCGAGACGAGTCCTTTTGGACGAAGTCACTGATACCACGCTTCCAGGAAAAGCTCCTAAGCTTCAGCTCACGCAGACCGTACCGTAAACCGACACAGGTGGGTAGGATGAGAATTCTCAGGCGCTTGAGAGAACTCGGGTGAAGGAACTAGGCAACATGGCACCGTAACTTCGGGAGAAGGTGCACCCTCTTTGGTGGCCCATGCGGGCTATAGCTGAGGGGGGTCGCAGAAACCAGGCCGCTGCGACTGTTTATCAAAAACACAGCACTCTGCAAACACGAAAGTGGACGTATAGGGTGTGACGCCTGCCCGGTGCTGGAAGGTTAATTGATGGGGTCAGCCGCAAGGCGAAGCTCTTGATCGAAGCCCCAGTAAACGGCGGCCGTAACTATAACGGTCCTAAGGTAGCGAAATTCCTTGTCGGGTAAGTTCCGACCTGCACGAATGGCGTAACGACAGCGGCGCTGTCTCCACCCGAGACTCAGTGAAATTGAAATCGCTGTGAAGATGCAGCGTTCCCGTGGCAAGACGGAAAGACCCCGTGAACCTTTACTATAGCTTTACATTGAACGTTGAGTTCGTCTGTGTAGGATAGGTGGGAGGCTATGAAACCTAGGCGCTAGCTTCGGTGGAGCCAACCTTGAAATACCACCCTGATGTGCTTGACGTTCTAACCTAGGTCCGTAATCCGGATCGGGGACCATGTATGGTGGGTAGTTTGACTGGGGCGGTCTCCTCCCAAAGAGTAACGGAGGAGCTCGAAGGTACGCTCAGCGCGGTCGGACATCGCGCACTGTGTGCAAAGGCATAAGCGTGCTTGACTGCGAGATCGACGGATCAAGCAGGTACGAAAGTAGGACTTAGTGATCCGGTGGTTCTGTATGGAAGGGCCATCGCTCAACGGATAAAAGGTACTCCGGGGATAACAGGCTGATACCGCCCAAGAGTTCATATCGACGGCGGTGTTTGGCACCTCGATGTCGGCTCATCACATCCTGGGGCTGTAGTCGGTCCCAAGGGTATGGCTGTTCGCCATTTAAAGTGGTACGCGAGCTGGGTTCAGAACGTCGTGAGACAGTTCGGTCCCTATCTGCCATGGGCGTTGGAGATTTGAGAGGGGCTGCTCCTAGTACGAGAGGACCGGAGTGGACGAACCTCTGGTGTTCCGGTTGTCACGCCAGTGGCATTGCCGGGTAGCTATGTTCGGAAGCGATAACCGCTGAAAGCATCTAAGCGGGAAGCGCGCCTCAAGATGAGATCTCCCGGGGCACAAGCCCCCTAAAGGAACCATCAAGACTAGGTGGTTGATAGGTCAGGTGTGTAAGTGGGGCAACCCATTGAGCTAACTGATACTAATGATCCGTGTGGCTTGACCATATAACCTCAAGTGGCCTTGGACTCGACGATATCGTCAGAGAAAATCCAATGCCCGCTACGTCACAAGACCCTATGAGAGATTGGCGCCTTAATCCGTTACCTAGATGGCGACACTCCAACCCTCTCCCTGGTGAAATTAGCGCTGTGGTCCCACCCGTTCCCATCCCGAACACGGAAGTGAAACGCAGCCGCGCCGATGGTAGTGTGGCTTAAGCCATGCAAGAGTAGGTCATCGCCAGGGGCTTTACCCCAAAACCCCCAGCCAAAAGGCTGGGGGTTTT
>NZ_JAUBQB010000019.1:0-87041 GCF_036701035.1 Microcoleus sp. Pol7_B2
ATGAGGACGACCAGACATTTTAATGTTTTCCTTTACTTTTTTTTTAAGTCTATCATAACTTTATAAAAATGGTATTAGACCGCCACCTGCGAAAACTCCATCGCTATTTAACAAGTTTGAGCATCCGCTACGGACTCATAACTAACGGTAAAGAAATTAGAATTTACCAAAGAGTCGCCGATGATATTCAGCTAGTTTTTAAGTGTGCTGGAAAAGACCTTGAAAATAGAATTGATGAAATTATCGCTTTAATTGGCAGAGATAGTTTAAAATTTATAAAAAATCCCGATAATCTCGAACTGGAAGATAGTAAAATTAATTTGGTTAGTCCTGAGTTAATTAGCGAAGTCCCAGTACAGCCCAAAAATCCCGCCACCGCAGAACCTGAGCCAAGTCAAATCTCAGAACCCGAACAAATACCTGAAAATTATCCAGTTAAGCCTCAAGTTAAATCCGATGTAACCGTTCCCCAAAAAACGCAAAATAGTATGAAAATCATTGCAGTTTACCATAACAAAGGTGGCGTTGGCAAAACTACCACTGTAGTCAATTTAGCTGCTGCGCTGAGCAAGAAAGGTAAAAGAGTCCTGGTAATAGACTTAGATAGTCAAGCGAATACAACCTTTGCGACGGGTTTAGTAAAATTTGAGGATGAAGAACAAGATGATTTGAAAAACAACAATATTCTTCACGTTTTGCAGTCAGCAGATTTTTACTCAATATCAGAAGTCGCGAGAAAGTCTAATTTTTGCACTCCAGCAATAGATGTGATTCCTTCTCATATTGATTTAATGCAACATGAACATGAACTAAACTCACTGGATTACAGTAAAATAATTTTGATTCAAAAACTAGCCGAAGTCCAAGAAAAATACGATATTGTACTGATTGATACGCCGCCATCTTTGAATTTATATGCTAGAGTTGCTTTGATTGCTGCTGATTATTTAATTATTCCTTCTGACTTAAAGCCTTTTGCCAATCAAGGACTAATTCATGTCAAAGATTTTATCGGAAAAATCAATGGATTCAAAAAACTAATTGGCAGAAATTCTCTAGAAATTTTAGGCGTACTTCCTTGTAAAATATCAACTAACAGTAAATTTATACAGTACAGTTTGCCCAAACGGAGGGCGGCAATTCCCAAACGCTACGGCCTGGAAATTATGGAAAGCGCCATTTACGAAAGAGATGATTTGGCTAAGTGTGCAGAACAAACTCAGATGGTGGGAGATATGGAACTTGCCGATCCGATTTCCGTGCTAGACTTTAATCCAGATTCTACCGCATCTCAAGAATTTGAAGTATTAGCAATGGAAGTCTTGGAAAAGATAGGTGGTAAATAATGAAAAAATTATTGGTGTCGTTGGTTCTAGTTAAAAAGATTACATCCACAGTTCCCCGTTCCAATTTTGCCGAGCGCGATTTGGAGAAACTGGCGCAACTGATTTTAGAATTAGGAGGATTGATTAACCCCATAATTCTCCGCCGCAACGGTATGGATTCCTACGAGATAGTAGACGGAGACTTTGAATACTACGCGGCGGCGAAAGCCCGGGAAATCAACCCTATGAAAGGCGAGACAATCGGAGCATTTATTCTTGAACCCGAAAATGAAGGACTGCTTTTAGAGCAAGTTCAAGCGCTGAGGAAATCAGCCAAAACTGAGAATTTAGTTGAGAACCCAGAAACCGGGGTTTTGTACGAAAATACTTCGTCGCCGCCCGCAGATTCAATAAAAAACCCGGTTTATTTGGTCGAAGTCCCTAATTTAGGTGAAAATGAAAGTCCCCAAGAGTCATCTAGTTTAGAACAGCGACTAACAAATATTGAAGCTCAGTTTGCCCGTCAAATTAATGACTTAAAAGCCGAGTACGCCCGTGAACAAAAAGTTTTAGCCCAGAGTATACAAGAACTTGAAAACCGAATCTTACAACAAGTACCTCGGTTAGTTGAAGCTGGGTTAGAAAACAGAATTAATGAGTTGAAATCAGAGTCGCCACCCGAAAAACAAGTGGTGGTAGAGAGGATACCAGAAGTTGAAAACGTAGCTTCCGAATCAATGTCGGCGTTGGAAGCACTCAATACTCTAGAAAAACCTGAATTGTTGGCGAATTTTAAAGATGCTGGCTTGAAGTCTCACATGATCGACAGCATAATCACAGAACGAAAGGTGCAGCCGTTTGTGTCCTTTACAAGTGCGGTGAAACGTATTGAAGGGTTAGGCGACAAAACAATGATTAAAATAATTGACAAGTGGCAAAAATACTCATAACTCGCAACTCCTGCCGCTACTAGCAACTTTGGTCTAGTGAGTCTCTAAGCCAAAAAAAGTAAAGATGAGTAAAGCAGTGTATGCTTGGTGTCCCGCAGGCAGTTAAACTCATCACAGTCGCTTTTTTTAGGAATTGCAGTAACTTTTGCCGTAGCTTGCGGGGCGGGACGCCATCGCCCGGGCTGTCACCGCACAGCCAGCCGCACAGGTACAGCAGCAACGCCATATCTCCTCCAGATAACTGAGTTCGATCGCAGACTTGGAAGACTCAGCCCAAGAAACCCTTTAACTTACCACGGTCTGGGTAAGGTGTTTGTCTCGCACCTTATAATTTGAGTTCTTGGGTTAGTCCTGCATCCCTTAAAACGCAGGCTGTAAAGTGCAAATATACATAAACACCCAAACACCAGATTTTAATGACAAAAGGGGACTTGTAACAAGATGGAGCGATCGTCCGATCAAAACCAAATAGTTGAATATTTGCGGATTAAGCCAATTAGTCACAATCAGATTTACACTTCCCAAATTGCCATACCAGAGCCTCATCGGGGCGAAATTCCTCGCGAACGCCGCGAAGCTCTCAGGAGAAGTCTGATCGAGCAAGGCAGCAACTTAATTCCTTTAATTGTACGCCCTACAGAAGCTTACAGCAACGAAGAAGAATATGAAGTTGTCTGCGGCTCAGATTGGTGTATTGTTGCTAAAGAACTCGGCATCGAGCAAATGTGGGCGTGGGTATTTGAAATGACCGACGAGGAGGTAGCTGTTGCTCAAGCAGAAATGGAACATTTAGCTCCGCAACCGACTCAGAAAATAGCACAAATTGAGACTCTCCTGCAACAATTTGAGCTATCCTTTCAAAAAAAGGTAGATAGTCTAACAAAACAAATAGAACAATCTGTTAAAAAAAATGAAGATATACTAAAAAAGCACGTAAAAGCTCTCACTGAGCAGAACTTTGAGCGTAACCAAATAGAACAGATTAAGCATTTGCTAGAACAAGTGGAAAAAGCTTTTAATGAAAAGGTAGATAAAATGGCTAAAAAAATTGAACAATCGACCAGCAACCGTCCGCCGACCTCTGCTGTTATTTCTGAGGTAAATCTTGAAGGTGCTTTGAGACAGTTAGATGAACTGGAAAAACTGCTGTCAATAAAATTAGAACGCACAGTTCAAATAATTAATCAGTTTGTTTACGACGCCATTGAAGACGTAGAAAATGACCTGAAAAATCAAATTGAAACGCTCCGCCGCCAACTGGGAGCCGCAGGGACTCACTCAGAAAGACAGCCGGAGGCACAGCCCAAGAAGCAGTCAAAAACGCAGCCGAAGAAGCAGTCAAAAGCACAGCAGAAACCTCAGTTACCGCAGTTGCAGTTGGAGTTGCCGTTTCCGGCCCCGTCCCCAGAAGAAGACTACGAAGGTCTTTCGCTGAGGCGGTTGAAGGCGATCGGCAAAGACCGGAAAGTGCGGGGCTACGCGCGCATGAAACGACCGGAAATTCTGGCGGCTCTCAGACAAACTGACGGTCAATAAAACGCTAATTGCTAATAGTTAAAAACTAATTATTGGGGGCTCGATCGCGTTTTTGGGCAAAAAGCGCGATCGGGGTTTCATGATAGTCCTGGGCAGAGATATGAAAAGCTTGTTAAAATAGACACACAACCTCTTACTCCTCACCAAGCAGCCATGTCCGCAACCGCAGAATTAGCTACTACCCAAGAGATACTAGAACAAGAAATACCGGAAAATGTTATCTTTCCTTCAGGCGATTTATACAGTGACGAACCTCCCGTGGAAACAGAACTGCATCTCCGACAAATAATCCTACTCCTCAACTGTCTAGAATGGCTGTGGCGAGATAGAAACAATTTTTATGCTGCTGGAAACCTCACCATTTATTACAGTCCCAAGCAACTCAAATCGAAAGACTTCCGAGGCCCAGACTTTTTTGTGGTACTCGGAACAGAACGAAAAACTCGGAAAAGCTGGGTAGTTTGGGAAGAAGAGGGAAAGTACCCCAATATTATCGTTGAAATCCTGTCTCCCAAAACAGCGGATATAGACAAAAACTTTAAAAGACAACTCTATCAAGATACTTTTCGCACTCACGACTACTTTTGGTTTGATCCTGAAAGTTTAGAATTAGCTGGGTTTCATTTAGTTGACGGGGAATATGAACCAATTGCACCGAACGAATTCGGGCATCTGCGGAGTCAGCAGCTCGATTTGAGTCTCGGAATTTGTGGCGGAAAATTGCGTTTCTTTACAGCAGAAGGAGAGCTGGTCCCTACTCCTGAAGAGGTTGCAGAAAGGGAGACTGAACGAGCCGACGAAGAGGCTCAACGAGCCGGACAAGAAGCTCAACGAGCCGATCGCCTGGCCGCGAAACTGCGAGAATTAAATATTGATCCCGATACAATTTAGCGATCGTCCTTTTTATTCTAACTTTCTGTATTGTAAGGGTGTTTAGGCGATCGCATATCCCGTATGTTGCCGAACATGATATGGATGAAACCCTAAAACTATCTTGTCTTTAGGCACTCCTAATTCTACAAGTTCTGCGGTAATTCCCGTTTCTATACCATCTTGTTGAATCCAAATTTTGCCGTCGATAATTTCCACATGGACGATACAATCGTGAATTCTTTGAGGCCCTTGCCAGCCTTCGTGAATCAGTAAAAAATTGTTTTGTTCGCGGTCAACAATAACGCTGCTTTTAATTTCTCCGTATTGGTAGGGAATCTGAGCATAACTCTCTAAAATTTCATGAATAAATCGGCGATATTCATCTAGTCTATCCATCTGACAATTGTCTCCTTTAACGCATCAAAAACTATTAATTTAAATCTCTTTTTTTCTAACAAAACCTGGCCGATAGGTTCAGAAAAAATTTGTGCATAAACTTCTGCACGGATTGCCAGATATATGATCCGTTCAGGTTCCGAGCGCTCTAGAATATCTTCGTAGACAATATACTGTCCAACAGCTTCTTCTAAGTCATGAACTGGTGAAGCACTCAGAAAACTTTTTACTTCTACAGCAATTTTGCGACCTTGCTTTTCGGCAGCAAATAGTTTTTCTGCCCCCAAATCGACGTTGAGAGTACGTTTGCCAATTTTTAAGGGTAGCGGATCGTTTGTTATCGTCCAGCCGTCTTTTTCTAGAGCTGTTCTGACAGTATTGTGGTAGATGTCTTTTGCTGGCATATTTTATGCTGAGCCGTCAACTTTCACCCTAATTATATTATAATAATACAATACTTTTGAAAACTGATAGCTCATCAATTCAAACTACTTACTGCCGCGTGTATCGGTGCTTCACCCCAATCGGAAAATACTCCGCATCGCCCATCGCAGTTAATGTCACCACAGGTAACTGATATTCTGGCGGAACGTAATTAGCAAATTCGCTGTTTAGCCGCCGCAATTGCGTGAGAATTGAAGATGCGATCGCCTGCTTCATCTCCTCGTCGCCCTCCACCCCCGCTGCTAATTCCACAACCACCGATAAAAACCGATTTTGATCCGCATCTTCCTTGACTTGCAGTACAAATTTTCCAGTCACCAATTCCCGAATGGTGGGAACTTCTAAACCTACGGTGACATTTTCCGGGTAAATGTTGGCACCGAAGTAGGAAACAGTAAAGTGCGATCGCCCAAATACATAGACAAAGGGCAAGCAGCGAATTCCTCTGGGGAAATTAGAAACTTTCATACCTGCTTCTTGCTGCAAACGTGCCACAGGGTTAAATCCCCATTCTGCCAAAAAATTGAGCATTGCTTCGTAACAAATTAAACCGCCGTTATCGGAGATGTGATAGCGTATTAGCGGGATGCCGTTGTCGCCCGAAAATAACAGCGTGCCGTCATTATTCACTTCAAAAAAGCGGCTTTTAGGATCGTACTGCACCAGCGTTGGCAACCGCGATTCCCCGAATAAATTGCGTGCTGCTTCGGGATTGTTTGCTAAAAAGCGACGGATGCAAATGCTCAGCGGTGTCTCGTTGCCCAAAACGCCCGCGTCTGCCGTACCGTAAAGGCTCGCAGAGTTGTAATATAGATTGTCAGAATTAGTGCGATCGCTCACCAAACTCCGCCATTCTTCGCTAAACACTTCCCCCGCAAATACCATCTTAATTCGATATTTTTGCCACTCCACACCCCCAGCAATTCCGCTATCAATCACATCCTTGATAAACGGCGGATATCCCAACAAAACTACTTGCTCAAAATGCTCCCCAAGTTCCTGCACAACTCGAAATATTTCAGTTTTATTATTCCCAGGAGTCACAACTGTAACTGGATAGCCCTTAGTCGCTAGATAGCGGCAGCAATTTGCCGTGTACATTCCGCCTACCCAAGTTCCCAACGGAAAGCAAATGACAGCTAAAGTTGAGCGAGTATCTGCGGAAAAACTGTCGTGAAATATTTGTTCAAAACGAGCAGCAATTTGCAACTCGTCGCTGATAAAACGCGGCCAAAATGTCGGGTTTCCTGTCGAACCAGATGAAACAGCAATGAAATCGCAAGTTTCTAATTTGCCCTGGTAGCACAACTGAGGTAGCGGGTGACAGCGTAAATAATTCTCTTTGGTAATTAGCGGCAATTTTTGGAAGTCTTCAAAGGTTTGAATTGAGGCGGGATTGATGTTGAGTGCAGCTAGGAAAGTCTGGTAAGCTGGTACTGTGGCCGCGACTTTTTGAAAAAGCGCGATCGCCCCGGATTCGGCAACTCGATTCTGCTGGTGTTGCAATCGTTCCTCAAGCGGCGCCCTCAAAAACTCTTCAAACGCCCCAATTGCTCTCTGACGCTGTTCTGGCTGCATGATTTGCTCCTTAAAATGCCTATTTTGCACCCCGATCGCTCAAGATTCCATTAGTAGCGCGGCGCGACCCGATCGCACATTGGGCTGGACACTAAAAATTTGAACACACTTTGAGGTCGATCGAAAATATGTCGCAGTAGATAAACTTCCATAGCACAAAACCGCTGTTTTCACAATAACCACAGGGGATAGCCAAGCTGCCGATCGACTAATAAACACTGACACACTATGTCAAGATTAATTCAGCGATCGCCCAAAACTCCTAGTCTCAGTCAAGCGTGAAAATCCGACGCAGCAAGTTCCAATGAACAATCCCATCTACCCCGGCATAACTCTCAACAACCACTACCGCATCGTCCGCGAATTGGGACACGGAGGCTTCGGGCGCACCTACCTCGCTGAAGACGCCCACCGATTTAACGAACCCTGCGTTTTAAAAGAATTTGCGCCCCAAGTACATGGAAGTTACGCTTTACAAAAATCCGAGGAACTGTTCGAGCGGGAAGCGGGAGTGCTCTACAAGCTGCAACACAATCAAATCCCCCGCTTTCGCGAACTCTTCCGGGTCAGTATCAGCGATCGAGGCTACCTATTTCTAGTCCAAGACTACGTGCCCGGTCAAAGTTACCGCTTTCTGCTCGACGCCCGCAAGCGTCAGGGTTTGCGGTTTATAGAGGCAGAAATCAATCAACTGCTGCTGCAGATTTTGCCCGTGCTCGAATACATTCACTCTCTAGGAGTGCTTCACCGCGACATCTCCCCGGACAACCTGATTCTGCGGAGTTCTGACGGGATGCCGGTGCTAATCGACTTCGGCGGAGTAAAACAAGTCGCCGCCACCGTAGAGTCTCTTTTCGCTGAGGCTAACGGCACTCCCGGCCCCGCGACTCGCATCGGCAAGCTCGGCTACGCTCCCGTCGAACAGATGCAGATGGGCATTGTCTCTCCCCACAGCGATTTGTACGCTCTGGCGGCCACGGTTTTGGTGTTGCTGACGGGGAAGGAACCGCATCAGTTGCTCGACAGCCAAACGCTGAATTGGAACTGGCGGGCGGAATGTTCTCTGTCTCCGAATTTGTCCCTGGTGCTGGATAAAATGCTTGCTCAGCAGCCGAGCCAGCGTTACTCCTCGGCTCGCGAGGTAATGCTTGCTCTTTCCGGGAATCCGCCTTTACAGCCACCTTTGCCGCCAGCCCCGGATTTTGGGATCACGCAGCCGCCGGATCTCTCGCCTATACCCGTGCCCGCTCCCACGCCAAAACTGCCGGGAACTCCGGTGCGAATTGCTGCTATTGGCAATCAGCAAAAAATGCCTGCTTGGAAAATGGTTTTGTTCGTGGTGGCGGTGCTCTCAACTATGGGGGGAGTTGGCTGGTTTGCGGGCAATTCTTTGTTAAATCTGCAATCAAAAGTACAGAAAGTTCCGCAGCCTCCAAACCCGAAGCAGCAGCAAGAAGATGCTTTGCAAGATCGCTTTGTCAAGCTCAAAATTGACGATCGATTCTATAACGGTTACGTCAACCTTGTGGACGAGACTTTCTATGCCAAATACCCGGAATTGGGGGGACGATTGTTAAAAGAAGGCGAGGAAGATCGCCAGTGGCGCGAAAGGTGGCAGAAAATTGGCGACGAGTTGCTCGACAAGCTGGAAAATCTCAGCAGCGACGCTAGAGCGCGATTGGGCAGTTACGACACCACTGATATCGATCGCTGGAAAACTGAGGTTAACAAGCTGAATTTGAGCAGTCGGGCTTTGTACGATTTGGCTGATGCTAGGTTCTTTTATTGGTTTCCACAACAGCCGCGCGATCGCAATCTCATTGGTTTGCCGATCGGACAAATTTGGCAAGCAATTACCGCCGACGAACTCGAAGCCTTACAAGCTGGAGCAACTCTCGAAAGCGTTGAATTTGACCGCCTATCGAAGAGCAAAGGCCTCACAGGCAATCTCAAACCCGGAGAAGGGAAAGCTTACATTGCCAGGTTCGCTCAAAATCAAACTTTGCGCGTGAATTTGCAAGCACCGCGCAAATCTACTCTACTGTCAATTTATACTCCGGGGCGGACAAAGGGCGCGCGAGCTTTGCTGGAAGATGCAGAGGGGCTTAGTTGGTCTGGATTGCTGGATGATGCAGGTTATTATGAATTCGTGGTAGTTTCTCAAGCATCTGAGCCGATCGCTTACGAGTTGAACCTGACGGCGGAATAACTGCTATTGACGCTCTCTATCCACCCAGGCAATAATAAGGTAATACCAATCAGACAAGTTGTCGGGTTCAAACAAAGAATATGCTGAGATTCGCGATCGTAGCTTTAGTGACTTTTGGATTAGTATTAGTGACTGCACTAGGTTTACATCCGGCCAATGCGACAGTCAGCACTCCCGAATTTTATGCTTGGAACTTTGCCTCTGTAGGCAGTAGCGAGCTGGTTTGTAAAAAGACCGTGGTAGTTCCGCAAGACCTGATAATTCCGTCATCATCCATGCACGCTGTCACTATCAATTCTGCAATTGTAGATGAAAAGTTTTGCGTGAATTCCACTAAGCCTGTGAATTAAAGCCGTGGATAATATGATTTTCGGTTAGAGAACCATAATTAAGTTCTCGGTTAGTAGATTTTAAATTTTAGATTTTAGATTCACTTCACAGATGAATCTGGCAAGTTGAACCTTAATCTAAAATTTTTCTTTTTCCACGACTGTTGCCTGAAAGCAAGTATCCTTTTTTGGGCGCGCTCAGGACGCTGCCTCCTGATTCATCCATTGAGATAACACTATAGTTGTCAGTACAAATACAGACTAATTATGAACAATTAACCGAACATCATATAAGTGATTGCCTGAGTAGTAATTTCCGGCATCCGCGCACTGAAACTGTTAGTTGAAACTTTTTTGATGAGAAATCTAGGATATTTTGTAATAAAAGTTTATCTAACGAGTCGAGCGCAGCAGTTTTCTGCTCTGGAAAAAGATCGAAATCTTCCCTATTTGGGCAGTTATTTGATTGTGAGTTAAGAACCGAGGACAAATATTCAGCCATTTGGCTAATCATTTATTGGCTAATTAGCTGAAGTATTAATTTGCTAGTTTGAGTATGCTAGAGTTAGTCAGGTTCAGATATATAGTGCCATCTGTTATCTAAGTATCATGCTCAAAATTTTGGTGATTGAAGACGACGAATTAATCCGGGAAACTCTTCTGCAACTCCTGGAATCTCACAGCTACCGGGTTATTGCGGCTGAAAACGGTCGAGCTGGGGTGCAGATGGCACTTTCGGAGATACCGGATTTAATTTTGTGCGACGTGCAGATGCCGGAACTCGACGGTTATGACGTGTTGCGGACTCTGCGGCAAAACTCGCTAGCTGCAACAATTCCTTTTATTTTCCTCACAGCTCAAAGTGACAAAACCGATTTTCGTCGGGGGATGGATTTGGGGGCAGACGATTACCTGACAAAACCGTTTACCAAGGGTGAATTGCTGGGAGCCATTGCTTCTCGCGTCTTGAAACGGCAAACTATTACTCAACCGCTGACAGTAGCGCTTCACCAAGCAGAAGCCAGACTCAAAGATTTAGTTAACGACTCCACCAAAGTTACGACCCTCTCTCCTGAAAAGTTTGCTCTCGAAGCTTTGCTGCGCCACGCTTTGGCACAAGGTGAGTTTCAGGTATACTATCAGCCACAAGTAAATCTTGCTACCGGCCAAGTTATCGGCGCCGAAGCTTTAGTGCGCTGGCAAAATCCCGATCGAGGTATAATTTCTCCCTGCGAATTTATTCCATTAGCAGAAGAAACCGGTTTAATTATTCAGATTGGCGAGTGGGTACTGCTTTCAGCTTGCGCTCAAGCCGCTAGTTGGCTGGCTGCAGGCTTTTCGCCCTTTACAATATCAGTAAACTTGTCGGCCCGGCAGTTGTCCGACCCGGAACTCAAGGCGCGAATCGTCCAAATACTGGAAACTACAGGCTTGGAGCCTGCTAATTTAGAATTAGAAATGACCGAAAGCGCTTTGGTGGAAAATGCGACTGTAGCAGGCGCTACTTTAAACGAACTTAAAGCTCTAGGAATTCGGATTGCTATTGACGACTTCGGCACCGGTTACGCTACTTTAGGATATCTTAAGCAATTTGCTTTTGACAGTTTAAAGATCGATCGAATTTTCGTCCGTAATGCCAACGAAGATACTCAAAATGCTGCTATTACTACAGCAGTAATTTTACTGGGTCACAGTTTGAATATGACTGTAATTGCTGAGGGAGTGGAAACAGAAGCAGAACTAGATTTTTTGAAACAACATCAGTGTGATATCATGCAGGGCTATCTGTTCAGCCGCCCCGAACCCGCACCGGTAATTGAAAGTATGTTGGTTGCCGGCCCGAGTTTATTCCCGCCGCCCCCAGCAGCAGGACCTGCTCGCGTTGTCCCTTTTGTACCTGTCTCCGAACCCGAAAAATCTAAAAACCTTTCAATGTCGGGTCTAGGAATAGTGTAAGCGTTACCAAGATTTCTGTATAATAGGATAAAATTCTTTCTTTTACCTTCTATTTTCTGCATAAAAGTTGACGCTACCTCATAAAAAGTTGTAGCTTTTGATGGTCGGCGAATCAAAGAAGGAGATTGTTCCGGATATTCCTCTACTGCTTCCCCTTTTATGCGCTCGGCGCCCCTAATTGGACTATTTGAGAAATTGTGGCATCTTGAAATTGCGAGCCTTTATCAAGTGGCAGCAGGTAAACTCATTTAAGTCCCTACTTTGGGACTGGCAGTTTCAAGAACTGTCCAACTGGAATTGGTGCAAGCCTGTCATGGAAAGAATATTAGTGGTTGACGACGAAGCAGACTGTCAAACAGTCTTAGCAATGTACCTGGAAAGTCAAGGATATCGGGTGGAATGCGCTACTTCCGGGGTTGAGGCGCTCTCGATTTTTGAAAATGCCCCCCCAGATTTGGTAATTTCAGATGTCATGATGCCGGAAATGGACGGGTTTGAGTTTTGTCGCCGTTTGCGAACTACCCGTTTGGGACAGTTAGTCCCGTTTATATTTTTGTCGGGTCAAGGCGAGATTGAGTCAAAAGTTGAAGGTCATTCGATCGGCGCTGACGATTATCTGGTAAAACCTTTTCAGTCTGAAGAAATCTTAGCTAAGGTAAAGGCGCAGTTAGAGCGCTCTCACCGCATTCACGCCGAGATTGTCCGACTGCTTCAAACTTCTAGCGGTAGGGCGGTGGAACCACAATTTGTGGCAGTATTGCCAGCACCTGCACCTTTGCCTTTAACACCAGCCGAGGAAAGAGTTTTTTGGGAAGTGATCCAGGGTTATACTAACAAACAAATTAGCGATCGGCTGTTTATTAGCCCCCGGACTGTGCAAGCTCATTTAGGCAGTATTTTCAGTAAATTACAGTTAGAAAATCGTGCCCAGCTTGTGAGATTTGCCCTAGAAAGAGGATACAAACCACCTCAAACTTAGCTCGTATCTCAACTTAGGGTGCGCCAGCCAGCCAGCGAGTCAGCCGATTTTAGATTTTAGATTTTAGATTTACTCCACAGATTCATTGGGGAGCTAAAACTTTAGTCTAAAATTTTGATCTTTCCACGACTTAAGTCGCGGGCTTGTATCCGTTTTTGGTCGGAATCAAAAACTCCCGTAGCTGCCAAAAAATGGAGGCTGACGCACTCAGCAAGCAGATTATTCCACATTCAAAACACAATAAGGAAAATTATTTATCACGCAAACCCCTGGCCCCAAATTCGTACCTCGCAAGTTGGCACGTTCCAAATCAGCCTGCCGCACGTTATTGGCCGCATCAATATTTGTCCCGGTCAATTGAGCCCCAGGAAGCCTAGTATTTGACAAAATAGCATTCTGCAAATTAGTATCGCGCACATCGGCGAAAGACATATCGGCTCCGCTTAAATTTGCACGATTCAAATTAACTCTAAAAAGCAGGGAACGCCTCAAATCGGCATTCGACAAATTAGCTTGCAGCAGATATGCTTCGCCCAGATTCGCATTAAAAAGCTTAGCACCGCGCAAATCCGCACTCGTCAGATTCGCTCGCCCCAAAAAAGCATTAGACAAATCCGCATTTCGCAGATTAGCACCATTCAATTCAGCACCGTACATCTCGGCATTAACTAAGTTAGCATTTGCCAAATTAGCATCACTTAAATCCGCTTCTAGCAAATTAGCTTCATAGAGATTGGCTCCGCTTAAATCTGCTCCTCTTAAATTAGCTCTGTACAAGCTAGCCTTGAACAAATCAGCATTTCTCAAGTCACAGCCCTCGCACTCTTTAGTTTCCAGCAATTGCCTAACATGATCTGGATTTTGAGCCTTAACGGGAGCTGCCAGCCCAAACAAAGCTAAACTTGCCGTTACAGTTGCCAAGAGTTTAAGTTTCACAAACAAACCTCACTGCTACTTCAAACAAATTATACTAGCAAACTGTAGACTTTAAACCGATATCCTTCTCTCTTTTCTCTTGCTCTGCGTTCTCTGCGCCCTCTGCGGTAAATCTTCAAAAAAATGCTTCGCAGCCAAGGATATAGACCTGCTGACAGCAAGGCGGGCAAAGCCCGCCCTACTTAACTTAATTAAGCTTCATCTAAAGCAGCAACACCAGGCAATTCCTTACCTTCGAGCAGCTCCAAACTAGCACCACCACCAGTAGAAATGTGGCTCATTTGTTCACCTAAATTCAACTGTTCCACAGCCGCCACCGAGTCACCACCACCGATAATTGTGGTAGTACCAGTTTTAGTAAGTCCAGCCAAAGAATGAGCGATTCCTTCAGTTCCCACCGCAAACTTCTCCATCTCAAACACGCCCATCGGCCCGTTCCAGATGACAGTTTTGCAATCGGCCAAAGCTTCTTGGAAAGTTTTTACTGAATCCGGGCCGATATCCAAACCCATCCAACCGTCGGGGATGCTTTCAACAGGGACAGTTTGAGTGTTAGCATCAGCAGCAAACTTGTCAGCAACTACCACATCAGTAGGTAACAGAAAAGTAACTCCCCGTTCCTTTGCCTTAGCTTCCAAAGACTTAGCCAGTTCCAGCTTGTCATCTTCCACCAAAGACTTGCCCACGTTCAAGCCGCGAGCTTTGTAGAAGGTGAAAACCATGCCACCGCCCAACAGCAGTTTGTCGCACTTTTCGAGCAGTTTTTCAATGACTCCAATCTTGCTGGAAACCTTAGAACCGCCGATTATAGCAGCTAAAGGACGCTGAGGATTGTCGATCGCACTGCCGAGATATTGCAGTTCCTTCTCCATCAAAAACCCAGCCACAGAAGGACTCAGATACTTAGTAACGCCCTCAGTAGAAGCGTGAGCCCGGTGAGCCGTACCAAAAGCATCGTTGACATACAAATCGGCCACAGAAGCTAACTTCTTAGCAAATTCGGGGTCGTTTGCCTCCTCCTCTGGGTAGAAGCGGACATTTTCCAGCAACAGCACATCGCCATCTTGCATCCCGGCGACTGTAGCAGCGACTTCATCACCGATGCAGTCGTCAGTCTTTTTGACTTCTTTACCCAACAATTCCGACAGCCGTTTCGCAACCGGCGTCAAGCGCAACTTCTCCGTCACACCCTTGGGACGGCCGAAGTGGCTGCACAAAATCACCTTAGCGCCCTTGGACGCTAAATCTTGAATTGTCGGCAGAGCCGCCCGGATGCGAGTATCATCGGTGATATTGCCGTTGTCGAGCGGCACGTTAAAGTCCGCCCGCACCAATACCCGTTTGCCCGATAAGTCCGATGCCGATAAATTTGCTACAGTTTTTTTTGTCACAGGATTAACCTCCTAATATGTGTGTTTTTGTCGAATTCCGTTGAAATGGCGGCACTGGTCACTTGCACTTGGGCCTCGGACGCATTCAACCGCGTCCGTACAAAAAACGGAAGATGAAACAAACGGCACTGATTGGCTCAACGTAAACATTTTATCGGAGTCCGCGTCCCGGAGATGCGCAGTATGTTCAAGACTGTCTTATTTCCTGTAGATCAAAGCCGAGAAGCCCGCGAAGCTGCCGAAAAGGTGGTCAATATCGTGAAAACCTACGCCTCTCGCTTAGTAATTCTCTCGGTAGTCGAGCCCCCAGCCGAGGAGGCCGACGCCCCCGCGCGAGAGGTGATGACTTCCCCCGAAGCAGTCGCCAAACTTCTTTCTGAGGCCCAATCGATGTTTTCCCAGCAGGGAATTGAAGCTGAAATCATCGAACGGGAAGGCAAACCTGCTTTCACGATTTGCGATGTGGCTGACGAAATTGGGGCCGATTTGATTGTGATGGGCTGTCGGGGGATGGGTTTAACCGATGATGGGGCGTCTGACAGCGTTACCAATCGGGTGATCAATCTGTCTCCTTGTGCAGTTTTGATTGTGCCTTAGTCAGTTGGCAGTTGTCAGTTGACTGTTGACTGTTGGTAGTTGGCAGTTGACAGTTGACTGTTGTCATTCAACAACTAACCAATAACAACTAACAACTGTCAACTAACAACTAACAACTAACTAATAACAACTAACAAGTAACAAAAGTCAAAAGTCAAAAGTCAAAAGTCAACAGTCAACAGTCAACTAACTAATGAAAATTCACTGGTATCCCGGTCACATTGCCAAAGCTGAACGGGCATTAAAAGAACAGCTAAAGCGGGTAGATGTGGTGCTCGAAGTCCGAGATGCCCGCATTCCATTGGCTACTTATCACCCTCAAATGCCGAGCTGGGTGGGCGGCAAGCCGCGAGTCTTGGTCATCAACCGCATGGATATGATTACACCTCGATCGCGCGAGGCGTGGGAAACATGGTTTGAGGCTCAGGGGGAAACTGCGTATTTTACTAATGCCGAGCACGGTCAAGGAGTAGACGCTGTGGCGGATGCCGTGCAGGATGCTGGGGTGCAGCTAAATAAAAGAAGGTTCGATCGAGGTATGCTGCCCCGTCCAGTCCGTGCAGTGGTGATGGGATTTCCCAATGTGGGAAAATCTGCTTTAATTAATCGGCTGTTAGGGCGGAGAGTGGTAGACAGTGCCCGCAGAGCTGGAGTAACTAAATCGCTCCGATGGATTCGCATTTCCGACGAAATAGAATTATTAGACGCGCCTGGAGTGATCCCAACCCGAATTAACAATCAAGAAAATGCCATAAAATTAGCTATTTGCGAAGATATTGGCGAAGCAGCTTACGACAATCAGGTAGTAGCAGCAGCGATGGTAGATTTGCTGCAAGGGCTGGAGGCGACTGATGACACGTTGGTATCACTATCTGGTTTCAAATCCAGGTATAAATTAGATCCAGCATCTAGTAATGGTGAAGATTATTTGCACGAGGTCGCAAAAGACAAGTATAAAGGAGATGTCGAACGAACGGCGCGACAGATGTTAAACGATTTTAGAACTGGTGTTTTGGGTCAACTTTCTTTGGAGTTGCCGCCGGCTTGATCAGACTCGTAACCTACAACTAATCAGAAATGGTATTCAATAGAGAGTTGCTGACGGTGATAATTTGAACTTCGTCTCCTATGTGTAATATTTTTTCTGCTGCTTGAGGTGCGAGTCGCGTGTTAACTATCAGCCGACTAAAGTGATTTAAATGCCCTTTTTTTACCAAGTCAGGCATGATTTCCTTCTGCTTGGCTGTTAGTATATTTTTAAAATTTAGATCGCCTGCTTTCGCCCCATAGTTTCGCGTAGATAGGATACATGGCTGACCGGGATGAATAGCTTCAAATATTACTGTTCCTATTTTAAACCTCACAATTTCATCGGATTGTGAGAAAAGTTGGTCTTCCCAAAAAGCCGGGACATCTCCTATTTCAATATTAGCTCGCAAGCGATGGCGCATCTCGTTAACGCAAACTCTCGGAAACCAAGATGCAACTTCGGCAATTGTTTCGGTACTGATAATGCTTGGCCCTGGTGCAGCGAGATTGTCGGGAAAACCAGTCAGCAAGTTTTCAATTAACTTGACGGGGAAACCGAAGTAGTTGCTCAACCAAGATTCTATTCCAAAGCGTTCTCTATCTACATGAAAAAATATTTCTTGTTCGGTGCCTTGAATTTTTAGACCGGCAATTCTCTTTTTGATGTCAAAGGATAAGCGTAGAAAACGGACTCCGCTGTTGTGCTTAGTGTTAACAAATTCTCCGGCTGCATCGCAGATTGCAAAAGAGCGATCACCTTCTAGAGCTCCGCTGGCTAGAATAGTTGCTTGACTGACTGCTATGCCGTCAAGGGACTTGACCGGATAGATATGAATGCTGGCGACGTATGACATTTCGAGCCATTGATAAAAAATAGTCGTTTTAGATACATTCTAGCATCCCTGTCCGCAGAAGGATGACTGCCGTTGACTCTACTAAATAAAATATGAATGAAATAAAAATGGGCTACTTTTTTGAAGTTTACATTGTGCCGGAGCAGCTTGTAAAGAAAAATCAAAGAAGTCTGACTGAGCTTGTGGTATATATTATGCTAACAAATACAAACAATTGAACAGAGTTGCAAGCAATGACTAAAAGCGAAAGAACAGGTATGATTTCGCGACGGAATTTAATGCTGAGGGCTGGTGCAGGGATGCTGGCGGCCAGCATTGCACCAGCGTTTTTACAAGCCGAAGCAGCAAAGGCAGAGGCAATCTCTGACATTACTCCTACTGACATTACTCCTAACACTGCTCTTAAGAAATTGATGGAGGGTAATCAACGCTACATTGAGCAAAAACGGACATTTCCCGACCAAGCTCGATCGCGAGTTGTAGAAGTAGCACAGGGTCAACATCCGTTTGCAACCATCCTGGCTTGTTCTGATTCGCGCGTTGCTCCCGAAATTATTTTCGACCAAGGATTAGGGGACTTATTTGATATTCGAGTAGCTGGAAATTTTCTCGACGATGTGGTTCTCGGGAATATAGAATATGCCACCTTAGAATTAGGCGTGCCACTATTAGTAATTCTGGGTCACGAACGCTGCGGTGCTGTCAAAGCAGCTTTAGATGGTAAAGCTGTTCCGGGTCACATTAGCACTTTGGTGGCGGCGATTAAACCTGCAGTTGATTCGACCAAAGGTCAAAAAGGCGATGCCTGGGATAACGCAGTCAGAGCTAACGTGAAAATGAATGTCAATCAGTTACAATCCTCCTCGCCTATTTTAGCTGAAGCAGTCAAAGCGGGCAAGCTTAAAGTTGTTGGGGGTCGCTACGATTTGGATAGCGGCAAAGTAGAGATAATTGCTTGATTTTGCTGGTAATTTTCAGAATTTTTAGGGTAGTGCCAAGAGTGCCTACCCTTGGGGAGCGAGGGGAAACCATCGGGGATTGCCCCTAAAATTTATTGGGCAACGATAAAGTAGATATGCAAGTTTAAAGTAAACCCATTTCTTGTAGTCCTCGGCGCAGGCGTTCTGCTTCAAATGGGCGGCGCTGTTCGTGAAGGGCGATCGCTCTTTTGAATTCTGCTAAACTTTCTGGCATTTTGCCAATTTTTAACAGCGCTACTGCCAAGTTTTGATGAGCTTCGGCGTGTTCGGGATCGATTTTTATCGCTTGTCGGTAATAGGCGATCGCATGTGCTAAATTTCCGGCTGCCTTCAGCGTCAGTCCTAAATTGTAGTGACCTGCTGCAAAATTGGGGTCAATTTTTAAAGCTGCTTTGTAAGCTTTTTCAGCAGATTTCAAATCTCCTTCCTCTTTGAGCAAATTGCCCAAATTATTGTAAGCACCCAACTTGAGGGGCGGGAACACATTGGTATTAATTGCGGCTTGATAGTGTTCTTTTGCTTTGGCAAACTGCTGCTGCTGGCGATAAGCAATTCCCAAATGATAGTTTAGTTCGTAAAGAATAGAATCATCTATGACCTCGGCAGTCAAGCCTTTGGTTAATAAATTAATTCCCCGCCCGATTTGCCCGGTTTCTACATACAAAGCGCCTAATTTGCTACAAGCATAAGCATCGTTTGGATAATAAGCAATATAGCGTTCCATTGCTGCTTGAGCTTTTTGGAATTTACTTTTTGCGGCGATCGCATCTTTTTGATAACCAGAGTGCCAAATCGCCACATCGGGGAGAGAAGCTATTTTCCATTGTGGTTCCCTCTGCAAAATCTCAGCCACGCTGTCGTCTACCATGGCGTGGTAAGGGCGAGAAAAGCGGATATCGAGGCGATTGCGAAACAAGCGCGACACTAGGGAATAGGGAGATTGAGAGGCACCGATTTCTTGGCGGATGAGATTGATTAGCAGCAGCCGATCGCTCGCAATTGCCTGCTTTATTTGAGGTAGAATCTCGGGTACCAAAACCTCATCGGCATCTAATACCAAAATCCAGTCGCCCTGAGCGTGCTTCAGACACTCATTGCGCGCCACTGCGAAGTCGTCGCACCATTCAAAGTCATAAACCCTCGCGCCATATCCTCGGGCAATTTCACGGGTGCGATCGCCCGATCCCGTATCCACCACCACCATTTCGTCAACAACACCCTTAACGCTGTCCAAAGTCCGCGACAGTGTTGCCTCTTCATTCTTCACAATCATGCACAGAGTCAGATCCATCGGGCGCAAACTTTCCTCGTTTCACAAAATTATTGTAATTTTTTTACCAGTAAAACACAAACAGTCCCAGAAAAACTTCTCCTATTTCCCTTTTGCTTTGAGCATAAGTGCCTTTGTTCCCTAGAAAAAGTGGGTTAACTCTTTTGAGATATTAAAAAGCCTCAACCTGGGACGATTGATGAGAAATCCTACTACTTTCGGTTCCTCCCTACGGTAGAGGTAAAGGCTCGATAGCGGTTGTTATTCTAAGAACATAAGACAAGGGACGAGAAAAGTTTAAGTATTCAGGAGAAAGAGAAATGGGAATTATTGCTTGGATCGTTTTAGGACTGATTGCCGGTGCGATCGCCAAAGCCATTTATCCGGGAACTCAAGGCGGTGGTTTTCTGGCAACAACAGGTTTAGGAATTTTGGGCGCCCTAGTGGGAGGTTATCTAGGTCAAGTCTTACTGGGGACGAGCGGGGGAGCATCCTTCGGAGCATTGACTCTACCCAGCATAGCTTTTGCAGTTGTAGGTGCGATCGTTCTACTTTTCATCTGGGGATTGTTAACTCAGCGTGCTGCATAACAAATATTGCCAATTCCCAGTCGATCGACTTTTAGGGTATTCATAAACCCGGTTTCTTGAAGAAACCGGGTTTTTCAGTTGTTTGTAGGATGCGTCAGCCTACTTTTACCAAATCCGGGTTAAAAACCCCTATCAGACTCAGCGCTTGCAACGGTTCAAGAGCAAAACTTTCTTCCGCACAGAGGGGGACTGAAGAATAAAGGGGTAAAAATCCCGGACTTGGTATTAATTAATCAATCCGCAAATTGAACGGCAAGCGAACATAAACCCCCTGCGGGTCATTCATCGACTTGATCACAGCCAATTCATCTTGCATTTTCTTAAATTCGGCCGTTAGCGGGTCGAGTTTGGTGGCTGGTTTCAAAACGTGAACGCCGGAAATTTTTTCCAAAATTCGCTCCTCCAAAGTGCGGCGTTTTGGATATTCTTCCAACTTCCAATTGTCGCCGAGTTTAGCTTGCTTCGCCGCCTCTCTGACAGCATCTTCAAGCCCGCCAATTTCATCGACTAAACCCAACTCTTTCGCGGCCGTACCAGACCACACCCTGCCTTGAGCAATTTCTTGTACCTTGTTTTTCGGCAGTTTGCGGGAGTTCGCGACTTTCGTAATAAATCGATCGTAAATGCGATCGACTATCCTCTGAATATTCGCCAATTCTTGAGGGTTTTTCGGGCGGGAAACCGTGTTAGTATCCGCAAAGCGGCCGGTTTTCACCACGTCCCAAGTTAGGCCGTTGTTAGCAGCCAACTTTTCGGCGTTGAAAAGCATTCCAAAAACGCCAATAGAACCGGTAATCGTATTGGGTTCGGCAAAAATGCGGTTGGAACCCATCGAAATCCAATAGCCGCCGGATGCTGCTAAATTGCCCATTGAAACAATAACTGGTTTCTTTTTCCCCGTCAGCATCACTTCGCGCCCAATGACTTCGGCCGCCGTCGCGCTGCCTCCGGGACTGTTGACGCGCAAAACCACTGCTTTTACGTCGTCATCTTCTCGGATTTTCCGCATTTCTTTAGCGATGCGATCGCCTCCTACTTGAGTCGGTCCCCCTTCGCCGTCTACAATCTCTCCCTCTGCGTAAAGTATAGCAATTTGGTTTTTCTTGTCAGCGCGAGTTGAGTTTTTATTCTCAGCAACTTTGGCGTAGTTTTTCAAGCTAATTTGCTTGAAAGATTTGTTTTCGCGATCGGTGCCTGTGAGTTTTTTAAGTTCAGTCGATATTTCGTCAAAATATACAACTTTATCAACTAACTTGCTTTTGAGAGCTTCGTCAGCCATCAAAGTTCCGCCATTATCTGCAAGTGCTTGCAGTTGCGGAACAGTCACTTTGCGACTCGGAGCGACAGTTTTCAGGTATTCTCCCCACATATCTCCGAGTAACTTTTGAGTTTGCTGGCGATTTTCGGGACTCATTTTTGTGAGCAAAAACGGTTCAACGGCTGACTTGTATTTGCCGACGCGAGTCACTTGGACTCCGACGCCGTATTTTTCCAAAGCACCAGTGAAAAACATTGCCTGACTGCTGAAACCGTTGATTTCCAAAGCGCCGTAAGGATTGACGGCAATTGTATTAGCAACAGAACCGAGGTAATAATCTCGCTCATTCCAGTCCATCTGGTAAGCAAAAATGGGTTTTTTGGCATCTCGGAAACGCTGCAATGCCGATCGAACTTCTTTGAGATTGGCAAACCCGCTGCTGCTCGAATTTGAGCTGCCTTCGAGATAAATACCAACGATTTTCGGGTCTTTTTTCGCATATTCGATCGTGTCTAAAACAGTCCGCAGCGTCACTGTATCGCCGGAATCTTCCGAAAGCACTTCTTCAATCGCCGCGCTAGTGCTACGGCTCGGTTTGCTGTCGGTGATATTTAAAGAAAGGTCTAATACCAATACCGACTTATCTTTAACTTGCGGGCCCGAATCTTTAGACGACGATGCCGCCATAGCAATTAGTAGTACCAGTCCCCCCAATCCGATGCTGCCCAGCAGCAGCAGTCCTAGGAAGGTTCCCAGTAAACTTGCACAGGTATATTTTAGGAAATCTTTCATTAGATAATTGGTAATTAGTTATTAGTCAATAGTCATTAGTCATTAGTCATTAGTCATTAGTTATAGCAAATCCGGTTAGAACGGAATAATACCGAGCGTGGGAGCTGGTCGCTCGCACTGCACTCGAAAAAATATTATTCCGATGCCAGCGCAAACGATATTATGGGTAATTCCTGCAACTAGGACTAAACAATTATCCCCTGTCGTAGTTATTAGCTAATGACTTTTGACTGCTGACTAATGACTTTTGACTGCTGACTCTCTTTTATCTTAACCTTTCCAAAACCCCCGAATGTTTTAACTCATCCAAATTACCGCAGCCCGTACAGAACATCACGGTGGCGATTTCTGCAATTAAAGCCTCAGCTAGGAGGGCTGCGGCTGATTCCGATTCCGCAGCAGCTTGTAGAAACGGCCGCGCCAGTCCCGCAATATCCGCGCCCAGGGCGATAGCCTTCGCTGCATCCAACCCATTCTGCAATCCTCCAGAGGCAATCAGAGGAACATCCGGCGCTACGGCGCGGGTGCTGACAATGCACTCGGCTGTCGGTATTCCCCAGTCGGCAAAGGTGGCGCCCAACCTGCGCTGCTTGCCATCTTTAGCTCGCTCTCCTTCTATTTTCGCCCAAGAAGTGCCTCCGGCCCCGGCAATGTCGATCGCACCTACCCCAGCGGCGAGCAATTTCTTTGCCATTTTTCCTGAAATACCGTTGCCGACTTCTTTAGCAATAACTGGTACTGGTAATTTATCGCACAATTTGGCAATTTTTTCTAGCAGTCCTTTAAAGTTAGTATCGCCTTCGGTTTGAACGCACTCTTGCAGCGGATTGAGGTGCAAAATTAGAGCATCTGCTTCTAGAATATCAACAATTTTTTTGCATTCTTCCAAACCGTAATTGTAGTTTAATTGAACTGCTCCGATATTGGCAAACAGCAGAATATCGGGAGCGCGGCGACGGACGGCAAATGTAGGAGCGAGTTGAGGATTTTCTACAACTATTCGCTGGGAACCGACTCCCATTGCTAGTTTGTATTCTTGAGCGACATCGGCGAGGCGATAATTGATTGTCTGGGCTAATTGTGTGCCGCCGGTCATCGAGGAAATTAGCAGCGGAACGGCTAGTTTTTTGCCGAGAAATGTGGAGGTTAAATCAATTTCAGTGCGATCGAGTTCTGGCAAACAGCAGTGTTCAAAACGGTAGCGTTCGAGGCCGCTGGTAGTTTCGCGAAATTGTACGTCTTCTTCGAGGCAAATCCGCAGGTGGTCTGCTTTGCGGGTTTCGGTTTGCGAGGGGGAGGTTAGCGGCAAGTTCACAGTTGCTATTTGGGGAAAGAGTTGTGATTTGGGAATATAGCAATTTTATTTCATTTTTGAATTTTTTAATGAACCGCAGAGAGCGCAGAGGGCGCAGAGGAGAAGAAAAGAGAGATGTTCGCAAATGCTGCAAGGGTTGCTGTATTATCCAGGAACAGTCAGCGGCATTCCGTTATCTGAAGGTTTTAATTTTAGTAAAAAAGGAACTGCTTTTTGCACCCAGGCTTTGGCTGATGTGTAATTTGCCGCATCTTCGCCGAAACAAATGTCCAGCATATCTGTGTGAATTATCCCCGGATTCAAAGGAACCGCTGCCATACCTGCGGGCAATTCTTGAGCGAGCGATCGCGTAAGTCCTTCTATTGCCCACTTGGAAGCGCAATAGGGCGCGACTTCCGGCGAAGTTGACCTTCCCCAACCCGAACTAAAGTTGACAATTATGCCGCTTTTTCGAGCAATCATTGCCGGGACAAAGTGACGAATTACATTAGCCGTACCTTTAATATTAACATCAATTACTTGGGAAAATTCTTCGTTGCTGACATTCCAAAGAGGCGCGAGATGATTAGCTACACCTGCATTATTAATTAGCAAATCTGGCGGCTCATTTTTTGCCAGCATTTCTGTTGCCCAAGCTTTTATTTGCTCGTCGTTGGTGACATCCAAACAAGTAAAATGGTGGACCGCACTATATTTTTTGTTGAGTTTTTCCACCGCTTCGGAAGAACGGGCGCATCCCAAAACTGTATGTCCCAATTCAATAAACTTTTCGGTCATGGCAAGACCGAGACCGCGACTGACTCCGGTAATTACAATTAATTTTGTCATAAATTTGCTCCAAGTTAGACATTAAGTAATACAATACATATTGACAAGTGAATTGACAAATCGATCGCAGGAGAAAGCATGAAAGTAAAAGCAGCAGTTGCTCGCAGTGCCGGCCAACCTTTGAGCATTGAAACGGTGGATCTGGATGGGCCGCGGGCTGGAGAGGTGCTGGTGGAAATTAAAGCCACGGGTGTTTGTCACACTGACGCTTACACTCTTTCCGGTGCCGATCCTGAAGGCTTGTTTCCTGCTATTTTAGGCCACGAGGGAGCCGGGATTGTCGCAGAAGTTGGGGCGGGAGTCACGAGTGTCAAAGTGGGCGATCGCGTAATTCCTCTCTACATTCCCGAATGCCGCAACTGCGAATATTGTTTGAGCAAAAAAACCAATCTCTGTCAAGCAATTCGCGTGACTCAAGGCCAGGGAGTAATGCCCGACGGCACGAGCAGGTTTTCCATAGACGGGCAGAAACTTTACCATTACATGGGAACTTCTACGTTCGCTAATTATACAGTATTGCCGGAAATTGCAGTAGCAAAAATTCGCGAAGATGCTCCTTTTGATAAAGTTTGTTTGATCGGCTGCGGCGTAACAACTGGCATCGGCGCTGTCATTAATACTGCGAAAGTAGAGCCTGGTTCTAATGTGGTAGTTTTCGGTTTGGGCGGCGTGGGTTTGAATGTAATTCAAGCGGCTCGCATGGTGGGAGCTAACATGATTGTCGGCGTAGACTTGAATCCCGACAAGCGAGAGATGGCGGAAAAATTCGGCATGACTCACTTTGTCAATCCCCGCGAAGTGGAAGGTGATTTAGTGCCTTATTTAGTAGATTTAACCAAAGGTGGAGCTGATTACAGTTTTGAATGTATCGGCAACATTAATGTGATGCGCCAAGCTTTGGAATGCTGTCACAAAGGTTGGGGCGTGAGCGTAATTGTCGGGGTAGCGGGAGCCGGTCAAGAAATTAGTACCCGCCCGTTTCAGCTAGTAACTGGCAGGGTTTGGAAAGGGACGGCTTTTGGCGGGGCGAAAGGCAGAACTGATGTTCCTAAGATTGTTGATTGGTACATGGACGGTAAAATTGATATTGACAGTCTCGTAACTCAGGTAATGCCGATCGACAAAATCAATGAAGCTTTTGATTTAATGCACAAAGGCGAAGTAATTCGCACAGTGCTGACATTTTGAGTTTGAGAAAGAAGAAGTTCGGCAACGGATTTTGTAACGGATGTAACGGATAGAACAAAGCTTAACCCCCAATTCCCAATTCCCAATTATGCTATCTGACTCCCTAAAACTGCACAAAGAACAGAAAAGTTTCGGTGGCAAACTCGGCTTTTATAGCCATCAATCCTCTGCTTGCAACAGCGAGATGAAATTTGCGGTTTATCAGCCGCCGCAAGCTCTATCTCAACCCGTACCAGTTTTGTATTTCCTATCAGGTTTAACCTGCACGGAAGAAAACTTTATGGCAAAAGCGGGGGCGCAACAATTGGCGGCAAAATACGGGTTAATGCTGGTTGCGCCCGACACTAGCCCGCGCAATACTGGCATCCCCGGCGAAGATGACGATTGGGATTTAGGAAGTGGTGCGGGTTTTTATGTTGATGCGACAGCCGCACCTTGGAATTCTCACTATCGGATGTACAGTTATGTGGTTGATGAATTGCCCAATTTAATCGCCGAAAATTTTCCAGCGATACCCGAAAAACAGGGAATTTTTGGTCATTCGATGGGCGGACACGGGGCTTTAATTTGCGCTTTGAAAAAGGGAGCTCGCTATCTTTCAGTTTCCGCTTTTGCGCCTATTTCCGCGCCAATGCGCTGCCCTTGGGGACAAAAAGCTTTTGCAAACTACCTCGGCAGCGACCAACAGATTTGGAGGGCTTGGGATGCTAGCGAATTGGTGCTTGAGGCGCAATACAACCGCCCGATTCTGATTGACTGTGGCACTGCTGATTCGTATCTGGCTGACGGGCAGTTGTTGCCGGAAGTGTTCGCGGAGGCTTGTGCAAAAGCGGGACAGCCACTAACTTTAAGGATGCAAGAAGGTTACGATCACAGTTATTATTTTATTGCGAGTTTTATGGAGGATCACATTCGCCATCACGCGGATGTTTTGTGCGGGTAGTTCCTAGCAGGAAGCAGGCAAGATGCCTGCTCCACAACAACTGGTTCTTAGGCTCTGCCTGGGAACCGATATCCAGAGGCTCTGCCTCGCATGGCTGCCATGGAATGTGGAGGCAAAGCCTCCTGATCTGCGTTACCAGGCAGAGCCTGGTAACGAGTGAACTCGCTTCTACGCTCGCAGGTATTTTCGGTTAATTAAGATTAATCGGAAATACCCAGTCTTTGTACTTGCTGTCGCGATTTTCGATAATCGCGGTGAGTTTGTCCAAAATCTTTTCGGTGATGGGTCTATTTTGGGGCAATTGATAGTTTTCTACTCGGTTAATAGGCGTAATTTTGGCGGCGGTTCCGCAGAGGAAAATCTCGTCTGCAATCAACAGTTCTGATTTATCAACGGGTCTTTCTGTGATTTCAATTCCTAAGTCTCTGGCGATAGTTATAACGCTGTCTCTGGTAATTCCTTCGAGAATATCTTGCTCGAAACCTGGAGTAACTAATTTACCGTTTCTGGCGACAAATATGTTCATTCCTGAAGCTTCGCTGACTTTTCCCTGAGTATTCATCATAATTGCTTCGTCGAAGCCTGATTGTACTGCTTCTGTTTTAGCTAAAGCTGAGGTGATGTAAGCGCCGCTAATTTTACCTCTTAAGGGCAAACTCCGGTCTTCTTGGCGGTACCAAGAGCTAAATCTACAGTTGACTCCTTCTTTGGGTAAATAGTCTGAAAGTTCTAATCCGTAGACAAAAAAGTCGGTTTCTACGTTGTGCAGTCGCGGGGCAATTCCTAAACTTGATGTGTAGATAAAAGGGCGGATATAAAATGATTTTGTGGGTTGGTTTTTCTGGACAAAATCAATGATTATTTGTTGGATTTTGCTGGCTGGTAAATCGCAGTGAAGGAAACTGGCACTTTGACTCAATCTTTGACAGTGGCGGTCTAATCTAAATAGCAATATTCGATCGGCATTTTGGGGGTCGGGAATTCCCCGCAACCCGCCTAAGACTCCGGTTCCGTAGTGCAGTGCGTGGGTGGCTATGGAAATTTTGGCGTCGGTAAAGGGGAGAAATTGGTTTTGAAAGTAGGCAATTGGTAGAAAACTATCCATGATTCAAGCTGGCGATGAGTTTGGCAGTCCGCTAGGAAAGCTGAATTTGGTTATATTACCATAAGTTATACCATTTGAGATTTGAGATTGAGAATGGCTGATTTGATAAGGGTTTGAAGCTTGCTTACAGTTGAATTTTTTTTAGACTGGTATTATTCTTTTGTTGTTATAGCGATTGATAAAATAATATCAAAAGCCGTCTATTAGGTTGATAATTGTTTGGGGAAAGAGTGCGATCCTCTTCGAGGGCTTCGCTAACGACTACAAACAAAAATCCATCAAGGGGCAACTATGGCACGTAAATGTTTCATCATCGAAATGGGGATGGGGGTAGACCAGCACGGGCAGGAACCGACTGTAGCCTGTGCCAGGGCTGTACGGAATGCGATCGCCCATAATGCTCTCCTAGGCGTCTGGGAAGTGGCGGGTTTGACTGACCCGAATCAGATGATTGTTGAGGTAAAGGTGGCTGTTCCTTACCCGGAACAAGTGCGGGAACAGGAGGTGTTGGCGGTGCTGCCTTTTGGCAGCAAAACTCTGATTGTGGAGCAAGGAGGCATGATTGTGCCAGGAAGGGCGATCGCCTCTCTGAATGATAAAAATGATGAAATGCTAATCGCTGTGGCGGCTGTGAGTGTTTTTGTGGAAACTGAGGGCTAATTAATTTTGTGTTGTTTGAATAAATCGCCCGATCGCACTTGCTTGTTTCCGCGATCGGGCGATCGAACGCCTCTCTGTTAAAAAATGATTAATTTAGACTAAGTTGTAGCGTGTGTCAGAGATATGGCATGAAATATCGTAGAAAATCTGAGGCTTTGAGGCACCCTATAACTTAGTCTGTTCAACGGTAAGGTTTATTTGCGCCTACCTAGTTAATTTTGAAGTTTTAATGGATAATTTTTAAGTGTTCAGACGACCAGGTATGTAAGCAATCCAGCAAAACCCTACGATTAATAACAGCCACGTCGCTGTAATATTGCTGCCCAACAAGCTGCGGAGAAAATCTTCCATTGTTATCAAAAATTATAGAGTTTAAAAGAATCTATTGCTGTTCCCTCTCGGCTCGGCAAAGGTAGAGTGCGATGGGCTTTTAGGCGCTCGCACTCTACCTCCTGTACCTCCTATTGGGGCTGGCTGGTATCTGCCAACATTTGGTTAACCATTTGCAAGTGCGCCTGAAGGTTCGGCAACTTCTGGGTGGCCCAAGCCTTCAAGTCGGCATCTTGTCCCTGTTGAGATTGAGCCTGAAACAAAGCAATAGCCTGATTGTGGCTCTCGATCATAGCCTGCTTGTAAGCAGTGTCAAAACTTCTACCGGAGAGTCCCGAAAGTCGCTCCATCAAAGCTGTGTTCTGGCTGCTCATTTCGGTTGGCAGTTTTACGCCTTTTTGCGTTGCTACCTGCATCAATTCTTGATTAGCCTGGGTGTGTTCCTCAACCATTTCTTGCCCGTATTGTTTCACACTAGCACTAGAACCGCGCTGCACTGCCAATCTGCCGAGCTCCACTTCCAGCATCCCAAGTTGACCTGCTTGCATGACAAAGTTTCTGTCTTGGTTGCTGAGAGAATTAGGCGAAGTTTCGCCACCTGTTGGAGTGTTGGGAGAACGGCTGGGAGTGTTGTTGATGGGGCTATTTGGAGAACGGCCGGGAGTGTTGTTGCTGGGGGTAGTTGGAGTGTTGGGAGAACGGTCGGGAGTGTTGTTGGTGGGGGTATTTGGAGTGTTGGGAGAACCGCCAGGATTGTTGTTGTTAGGATCTGTAACAGAAGGTCCCGGAGAATTAGGATCGTTTAAGTCGCTATCAGCAAGCTCAAAAACTCGATCGCCCGACTGGTTGAAGCCGTGAGTCTGGCGGTTTAATTCTGCGAATCCCGGCACAGCTATCAAGGAACTAACGCCGGCAATTCCGGCAACTGTTACCAATTTTTTGAACAAACTTTTGCGATTGAGTGAAGTCATGAATTTCTAAGCCTCTAAGTTGTTTTCAAAAGTACGTGAAGCGAAGCTATCCCCTAGGGAATCGCCCGAAACTACCGATGGGATGGTGTACTGCCTTTCCGAAACAAGTTGATCAAACCAAAGGCGCCCAAGGCACCCAGCCACCCGAAATTGTTGGGGCTATCGCGCCGAGCACTCAAAACTCCAGAATTAGTATCAGCCGGCGTCGATGTGGTATCGGTTGTACCGGTTGTACCCGTTGTGCCGGTGCCTGTTGTACCGGTTGTACCCGTTGTGCCGGTGCCTGTTGTACCGGTTGTACCCGTTGTACCCGTGCCCGTCGTATCGGTTGTACCGCTTGTACCCGTGCCAGTCGTACCAGTTGTACCAGTTGTACCCGTTGTACCCGTTGTACCCGTGCCAGTCGTACCGCTTGTACCGCTTGTACCGCTTGTGCCGGTGCCAGTGGTATCGGTTGTACCGCTTGTACCAGTGCCAGTCGTACCCGTTGTACCGCTTGTACCCGTGCCAGTCGTACCCGTTGTACCGCTTGTACCCGTTGTATCGGTGCCACTCGTACCGCTTGTACCCGTTGTATCGGTGCCACTCGTACCCGTTGTACCGCTTGTACCGGTTGTATCGGTTCCAGTCGTACCAGTTGTACCAGTTGTACCCGTTGTACCCGTGCCGCTTGTACCCGTTGTACCCGTGCCGCTTGTACCCGTTGTACCGGTTGTATCGGTGCCAGTCGTACCGGTTGTACCCGTTGTGCCCGTGCCAGTCGTACCGCTTGTACCGCTGGTACCGCTTGTACCGATGCCACTCGTACCGCTTGTACCGGTTGTATCCGTGCCAGTCGTACCGGTTGTACCGCTTGTACCCGTGCCAGTTGTACCGGTGCTTGTACCGCTTGTACCGCTTGTACCTGTGCCAGAACCGCCACCAGCACCGCCGCCAGCACCGCCCGACTGGGCTGAAGCAGGCACTGCTAAGGAAACCGTTGCTAAACCTAAAGTACAAGCGCTTGCTAAAACAACTTTCAACAATTTAGAAGATTTCATGGTAATGCTTGCTTTTGCATAGAGTGCTGCGATCGCTTGTGATGCCAAAACCGTAGGGTCAAATTGACAGCGTAACGTGCAAATTTTCTAACCTTCGCTGCGGAATAATGAAGGTAAGGGAGCAAATTTAGTCCCGTTCCCTCGATTATTTTTACCTGAGTAATTAAACCGCCGCGTTAACAGTTTATAAGCTATTACGTATGCTTCAAGTTCGCCATTCATCTTTAGGAATATTTGACCAAATGGCTTTTTATTTCAGGTGGTGGATGAAATTTGATTGAGCGGCAGACTAGCTCAATCAAAATTTGTGTACGGGGGATAAAAAGCGGGTTGATCTGAAAAATTTTGGGTTGAGTAACGAGACATATACGCATCAACCGAGTTTCTGAGACAAGCGCGCGGTTGTTCCTATAAATTTTCTCCGGCGGCTGGTGCTTTGAGAGAGAAATTATTGATTTTCTCACCGTCAATTTTGGGTTGGGCCTACGCCATAGGAGTTAGTTTAAAAATTTTTTGAGCGCTATTTTTCCTTAACTTGCTGCTGGCAATTTGGGCGCTGACCGAATACCGCTCAAACTTTCCCCGAAACTAAATTATCTCAAAACGCCCGATCGACCGTTTTGATTCGCTAAAACACCTGCGACCCCGCAACAGCAGGGCTTTGGACTGGATTTTGACTAGCCTAAAATAGGAAGGCGAACTGAGGGCTATCCAAGTCGAACCCGCACGAGATTACATTAACCAGCGGCGGCGCACTCGTCAGAATTGCTTGAGAGTGCGATCGGCTAAACTCTGATATAGTAAAGCCCAAACTATGCCAGATAGCGCTTATTTCCTAACACATCTCACAAGCAGACATCAAGTATGCTGTATCGAATTATTGCCAGAATTGGCTATCTCATGTTCATCGCTTTTTCTAAATTCGCAAGTGAAAAAGCCGAAATCAGATTAATGACTGTTTCAGAAAAGAAATTACCCAAACACGGCTGAACCAGCAACGGCAAGTCAATTCCCTAAGCAGTTCAAAAAAAAATTAATATTACATCTGTCGTCGGTATGAAAAAAATGCGGTTTAAAACTTGCTTTTAGAGAGAGGAAAGGAGTGGGTTCTAGTATATAAGATTTAATTTGTGTTTAATAATTAGAGGTCATTATGCCAGAACAAAAATTTGATACCTTACCTTCTGAAGCACAAGAACTCCCCCAAGGAGCCAAACAAATTTTTCAGGCTGCTTTTAAGAGCGCTAGCGAGGATGGAATGAGCGCCGATGGTGCTGCTAGCGTTGCTTGGAACAGCGTAAAATCTGAATACGTTCAAGGCGAAGGTGGCACGTGGCATCACAAGGGCGACGATACTAACCAAACCCGCAAATCTGTACAGTCTGGTGGCAATTAGTTATCAGCCATCAGTAATATCGTGTCCGCTAACATAACCCCTATCCGTTGTTTAGTGAGGACTTCATTCCTCAAATTTTGATGAGAAGCAAGAGTCCTCACTACCAACCAATTGCAGTGACGTTATTCTAGCGGGCATGATATGATCAGTCATTAGCAATGTACTCATCAGTTGTGGTTAATGCTTGAGGTTGATAGCTGTGGGAATCGCGGCGGTACACCCGTTAATGCAGCCTGTTAATAGGCTGGCCCATATCCCATTGCAATTCGGCTAAAACGAGCAAGCTAAATACCATTACGGTTCCCGTAAATAGGAAAGACCAACTGCTCGTGAAAGGCAAAATCAAAATCCCCAACAGGTGAAATAAACTTGCTGCTAAAAGCGCGCGCGATCGCACTGCAAGTCCCGTCCCCAAATACCCAATTCCGCTCATTCCCAACCACAGGGGACAGAGATTCGCCAACACTTTTCCCCAACTGAGAAAAATTGCTAAATCGGTTAGCAGCAATCCTAATAACATTAGTATTACCCAACCGTAAAGCACCCAAATCAGGCGTTCTATTTTGACCCAAGAGTATGTCATGCTTACCATTGCGGCTGTACCTACGAGGCTAAGCGCTGACCACAAACCTGCTTGCAGCATCCAACTCACAGAAAAAAATTGTGCTGTCCCGAATATGGGTATCAACAGCAAGCTCCACAGCAAGCAAGTTCGATCGAGACAAGTATAAAATTGCGAATAAAATCGATCTTTGCCAAGGGGAAACTGAACCTGCCACAGCCCTTCTAACTGCTGAACCTCGATGTTAAGCTGTTTCCGGCGCAGAGGCGGAACTGAATAATTAAAAAAGGTCATATCTGACACTATTAAAATTTACAATTATTAGCTTAGGTACTATCTCACCAGCAATCGCTCTAATTGCAATCTGTCAATCGGATTAATCTAGTTAATTGGATAATCTGCCGGCAGTAATAGTTATTAGAGCGCACCAGATAACACAGGAAGAGAGAGATTGCACAAGTTGATAAAATAGCTCTTGCGACAGATGGCTGGAATATTACTTATTCGATACTTTGAAAATAGTCAACTTTGTTACAGAATTTATGCTCACTTCATCCCATCCTCTGAAACAGGTATTCCACTGCCCGGAAGAATCGGATTTTTACGCGCACTGCTTGGAAAGTTTAGTGTTAAATGCTAGTGACAATTCTCGACTTATCGTAGAGTTTGGTTCAGGAGAGGGAAGTCCAGTTATTAAGTCTTTGCTGAGAAGTGATTTTGATGGGACAATACAGGGATTTGAGCTAAATAATGTAGCTTGGAAAATTGCTCAGTCTCAAATTAAGGAATATCAAGTGAGCGAAAAATATACTGTCAACAATTGCTCTTTTTTTGATTCGCCTTTATACGAGTCGGCGGATTGTGTCATCTCAAATCCGCCTTACTTGCCGGCGGTGGATGATAAGATTTACCAGCCGCTGTTGCACGGTGGGAGTGATGGTTCGACAATTGCTAAGAAACTTTTATCTTTGGGCTGCGATGAAGTTTTGCTGATGGTTTCTAGCTATTCTAATCCTGTGGGTTTGATCGATTATGCCTTGGATCGAGGCTACTCGGTTGCGAATTTTGAAATTGCACCTTTAACTTTTGGCTATTATAGTTCGGAACCCAAAGTGAAAAGCGCGATCGCCACTCTCAGAGAACAGGGAATGGCTTTTTATTCCGAAAACATCTATCTGTTGGCTGGAGTTTTGTTTAAGAAGCACCAAAAGTCGCAAAGAGATTTGTCGATCGAGCTCATTCAGTTAATGACAGCATTTTAAAATACAGCGCTGGTAGGGTGCCTCTGAGATGTGGCACCATTGTCAGCAACAGGCAAGATTGTCAGCAACAGGCAAGATGCCTGTTCCACAAGAAATAAACTCTTTGTGGAACAGGCATCTTGCCTGTTCCTCAAAAGCTTATTGAGAACGGTGCAAGATCTAGGGTGCATCAGTCTCTGACCCACCCTACGATATAGCTGTTAATTGTGTTCTGTGGCTTGGATCGATCGCACCACAGCAGCCCCAGCCCGATCGCCGATCGACTTCTCCTGATCGTACCCCAACACCAGCTCCCAAGCGTCCTGCGGGTATCTATCAACCAGCGGGATCGCCACTTCATCCAACATCCAGCGGCCGTGACGCTCGTCTTCTTTGATGTGCAGTTCCCAATAACCCATAGCAGCCTGCGACAGGCCCAAACGCTGGGCGGCGGCTAGATAATTGCGGTAAGCAACGGGCCCCGCCACCTCAAAATAAGTGAGTCCGCCGTTGTAGCGCAGAAAATGGCGCTTGCGTTCCGTCAGCAGAAAGTTGTGATTAATGCTTGCGAGCACTTCCCAAGGCACTAAATCGAAGTACGATTCTGGTTCTGTACTCATATCGAATTCAGCCAGCATCTGAGCAAAAAAGGTCGAGTGCTTGCGGGGGAGGCGACCGCCGCCGTATTCTTCCATCAGCACTCGGGTAAGAGTACACTGAATTTCGTTGCCGGCGCCGCCGAGGATGCGAGAAAGGCGGCTGGCTTCAACTAAACCGTCGAAAGAGGCGATCGCCAGCAGGTGTTTGTATCCGGCTGCTGTCATCTGTTCCCGCAAATAGCGATCGCTGTCGTTCAAAGGAGGATCGACATCGGCGGCGGCGCGATCGCGCAGGGCTTGCTTGACATCCGGCAATTTTTGCAGCGCTGCAACGTCGATTTGCGCCAGTTCCCACTGCTGCCAAGGTTCCTCTATGCGATCGCGCACAGACCGCAAATAGTGCGATCGCTCGTTGTTGTAGCGGCGCAAATCGTCGTACCAAAACAAGTTGAGGCGGTTGATGCGGTAAAGCACGCGCTGCAAGAAGCGGTGAGCGGCCTCATCGCCGGGTTGCTGTTGGTAAGCTGCTTGAATTGCATAGGCGATCGCGCTTTCAAAATCGCTGACAAGTAACGGTTTTGCGGCCACCGTCTTGTCTAAATCCTCGACTTCTAGCAAATTGACAAATTGCCGATCGGCTGCTTCGTAATTTGGGGGTGCGGGTTGCTTTTTGGGAAGACTCGGCGAGTCTATTTTGGGGAGTAAATCTGCCGTGTTTTGCATGGAATCAACTTATTATGACTTTGATTATTGTGCTGCCTGCCCAAACAGCCAACCGTTGCAGATTGCTGAGGATAATGGCTACTTTTCTTGAAGATAGCTAATCTGTCAGCAGGATACACCTTTCTATTGATAGAGATTTGACAGAAATCAATTTGGCCACAACTGCGCCGATTCATTCCGAAAGCATGGTGACTGAGGGAGACTTTATCAAGCTGTGCAAAGTAATTGGGGCTAATATCTGAGCATCTTTTGCAGCCGGCACTGCTTCCCGCCACGCTTTGATACCGCCTGAAAGGACAACAACATTCAGGCTAATATCCTTAATCTTATTAGTCTCATTTCCTCCAGATTCTTGGGAATACCGAGCGACTTTTTCCAACTGTTTGTATGCTTTAACCGATCGCCCTCCTCTGGCACAATAAAGTACAATTACGGGCTGAACCCGCTCAGATTTAACCCTAGCTTTTACAATGGATTGAATCTGCTTGACACCGAACCCCATCTCAATATCAATTATGGGAACAAGGGGACTTTCACCGATGCGATCTTCCGCGTATTCTTCGGGCGATCGCACATCGATCAAAATCACTGATTTCAACTCACCCTGCTGCAATTGATCGACAGTTACTTGTTTCGTATTTAAACTGGCGATAAAAGTTAGGATATCCATGTGATGAAATAGGGCAACTGCACTCAGAGAAGCAAGACTCGTCAAGCCAAAACCCATAATTACTCGCAAAAGGCGTGAATAGCGATTAATACCTGGTTTGACCTTTTCATCTAGCATTTTTCATCATCCTTCTTGAAAATGGATAGAACATTTGTCCGACATATCCAGCAGGTATAGAATCAGAGATTCCATATTTATGAGGCATTTTTTTTGCTGGCATATAGATAGTGCCAAATAGCAAATCTAACAGTGGCAACTGAACAGCAAAGTTTTTGGTGTTGATTTGGGGAATTTTACTGTGATGCCAGTGATGAAATTGTGGGGTTGCTACGAACCATTTTAGTAGACCAAAATTTAATTTAATATTAGAATGAATTAAGAAAGCTATCGCCGCAGAATAAAGAGCATAAACCACCAAACTCTCCTTAGTAAATCCCAACCAGTAAAGAGGCATAATTTTGCAAATCTGAGTAAAGATTTGCTCGCAGGGATGCACGCGCACTGCGGCTAACCAATCCATGTGTTCAATGCTGTGATGGACTGCATGAAATTGCCAAAGCCAGGGTACTTCATGCAGTAGTCTGTGAGCAATATAATATGCCATATCTGAAACGATAACTGCTTCTGCAAACTGCAACCACACAGGTTGAGATGCTACTTTGCTTTGCAATTCCTGGTTGAGGAAATTAGTCATCAGCGACACACTTACAGTCACAACAATAGCGCCCGATCTGCCAATAAAGTGACCTGTAAAAAAATAAGTGGCATCGGTTGCCCATCCGAGACGGAATATCTTTTGCTTGTGCAAGGATAAGATTCTTTCGAGGGGAATGAAGATGGCCGCTAAGACGATGAAGCCTTTGACAATTTCAGGTAACATGAGATTCTGATTAATGTCGATATTTACTTAAATACGTCGCTACTACCAGCAGCGCAGACAGGATTACCATTCTGAAGGATAGGAGCAGACGGTTGGGTATTTCCAGGAGAATTTGCTGCACACAGAATGGATACAGTAGTCAGCTCTTTGTTAGCTGCTTTGGAAACAGGTACTAAAAATACAGCCCCGACATAGCTAGTAAGATTATTGCTGCGGGCTACAGCATAACTAAACGCAGCATTTTTGGTAGATATGGTTGAATAGTTATAGTTGGTTGTCTGAGTTTTAATGCCGAGACCTAGGGCATTAACGGAATTGGAAAATGCGCCATCCTCGGCGTATATTGCTTGTTGACCTTTGTTCATTGCGCTAACATATTGTTTACCTTCTGATTGCTTCGCTTTCTTCGCGCCACCACAACCGACAACAGAAGGGAGGGCGAGCCCACCAACTATTATGCTGCCCAGAGGAAAGTAAATAAAAGTGATCCTCAGTAAGATTCCTACCCAAGATTTACTTTTTTTGTCAGGGGGAAGGTTTTTTTCTGAAGATGCCGCTTGTTTGTTAAGTGCATCCAGTTGAGGGTTTGTCTTAAGCTGCATGGTTGTTCTCGATACTGCTTGTTTGTTGAGTGCATCGAGTTGAGGATTTTTTTTAAGCTGCATGGTGGTTGTCCAAATGTGTTAGCAGAGTAGTTTTCAAGTGATTGACATACTCCCCAGCGTAAACACAGGGGGATTCTAGAGTCAAACAGCGAGTGCAGGCGTAGCTTGTCTAATATCGCCTAATCGAACAGTCGATGCCAAGAAAAACAAGCAAGTTATTTTTAGCGTCGTTTTCATCCAGTCCATTGAGTGCGGTGGGGCTTGCAAACCTCGCCTACTGCGCCTTGCTTCTACTCTATCTCTATTAAATCACCAGGCTATTTGAGAACTCGACTGACTTTTCATCGACTTCTCATCGACTTTAGACATCACTGGCATTTAATAGGGCGTGTGACTATAATCGAAGAAATAATTAGAGGAACGGTAAGTTATGGCAGTGCAGTTGCTCAAAAGACTTTTCACCGTAGAAGAATACCATCTGATGGGTAAAGCTGGTATTCTTTCAGAGGGCGATCGCGTAGAATTGATAGAAGGAGAACTTGTTCAAATGGCCGCAATTGGAACTCGTCACGCAGGTTGTGTTAACCGCATTACCCGACTCTTTTGCCGGCTTCCAGAAGACAGGGCGATTGTGACTGTACAAAACCCCATTCAAGTCAGCCAGCGAACCGAACCGCAACCCGATCTAGTATTGCTGCAACCTCGTGCCGATTACTATTCAACTGCCCATCCTGTCCCATCCGAAGTTTTACTGTTAATAGAAGTAGCTGACACTTCAATAGATTATGACAGAGACGTGAAACTTCCTATTTACGCTCGCTCAGGAATTCAGGAAGTCTGGATAGTAAATTTACAGGAAAACTGCTTGGAAGTTTACCGCCAGCCAACGGTTAACGGTTACAGTTTAATCCTCAGGTTTTGGCGGGGCGACGAAGTTTCGCCCCTGGCTTTTCCAGAATTTGTAGTTAATGTGGATTTGGCGATCGGGTAAATAGGGATTATTTGCAGTCAAGGCGATCGCGAAAATACTCCTCATACAAATTGCATCTCGCACTGCAATAATTGCCCTCCTGTTTCACCAACCCCATACTGTTTAATTTAAACGCTACTTCTAGCCTTAATCGGACTGGCTTTGACACACTCGAAACCTCTCTCATGGCCTCGATTAATTCTGGATATTTTTCTAAATTCCACAAATGTCGGCGCAAATGGTCGCTGTAAATTCCTGCCTCGGTTGCCGCCGATTTCAGCAATTGATTTAATGTCACATCTTGACAGGCAATGCGATACATAGCCAGCCGCACTAAGTAGGGATGTCCTCCCACTAGCGCCATCATTTCTGCCACTTCTGTAGCACTCCAATTGATTCCGTGTCGCGCTGCTAAGTCTTGCACTTGCTGCGAATTAAACTCAGGCAAATCAATGGGCAATCCCACATTAAACGGCGATTTATTCACATCCAGCGGGATGTAAACTTCTGTCGAATGCACCACAATCAAACGCAATTTTTTCCAAATATCTCGCCGTTTTGCTTCTTCGTGCAAAGCTCGCAATAACCCAAAAAAGTCGTCGGCAATTTCCGGCGATTCAAACAGGCGATCGCTCTCATCCAAGCCTAACGTCAGAGGTTTTGAGGATTCTGAAAGCAAATACTGTTCAAAATAAGCCTTGCAGCACTGATTGCTGCCAATCAAATCGGCTAACTCCCAACACTTGGGCAACTGCTCCAGCATCCCTAATTCTTGACCGATGCTAGCACAAAACCACTGCAAAAATGTGTCTGAATTAGCGAATATTTTCCTATTAGCTAGCTGAAAACTCAGCGCTACCGTGCGAGAACCTTGCTGTTCTGCGTGATGCAAAATCCTCGCCATCAAGGAAGTTTTGCCCATTTGCCTGGGCGCTTTTATGCGGATCAGCGCTCCCGGCTGGGCGATCGTCTCGTAACAGCGGGATTCGATCGGAGGGCGATCGATATAAAAACGAGAAGCTATTTCAACTTGTCCTCCCGGCAATTCAGGCGGCGCTGCTGGCAGGGGTTGAATTATTATTGACTGTTTGGTGCTAGTAATTGCGTTCCATTCCACAGCTAATTCATGGTCGGCAGTTAACGATGTGCGACCTTCTTTGATAATGGTTAAAATTTGTGATAATAACTTAAATGAGTCGCCAACACCGCGCCACCGCCAGGGCTGAATTCCTGCTAAATAGCTCAGTAAATCAAAAGAAAGCGGTGTATTTAATTCAAGTAAAATCGGTAAAATTGCGGGTTTATGAGCAGTTAAGTTGTGCAGTTCTTTGGCTAGCTGCACTTGTTCCAATATCATTTCGCTAGCGGCAGATTCTTGGGAAATCAGCAACAGCAAATAATCGCAACGCTTTAAATATGAGGCTGAGTCGCTGCTGTTGTTAATAAAAAAGACTTCGTGGCCTCCCGCACTCAAAGCTTGGTGTAACTGCTGAGAAAGGGTGGTGTTTGAGGTCGATCGGGCGTTGGCGTTAGTGAAGCGATCCGAAGGAAAGCCCTCGAAGACGATCGCCACTTTTGCCCTCACTAGCACTACCTCTTCTGGCTCTGAATTCGCGTCAAAATCGGCTATATCGCGCCATTCCTGGCCCAATCCGCGACAAATTTCGATGAAATTTGCATAATCCACAGGTTTGCCATTCAGAAAATGGCTGACAGTAGATTGCGCCATCCCTAAATCCTCAGCCAGGATTTTCTGACTGGGAAAGCCATTTCTCAGGAGACAGGATTTAACTGCGCGAATGCACTCTTCGCGCACCCTTAGCGATCGTGGCATTGCTTATCACAATCAAAACACTGAAACCATCATAAATGCCAACCGTCCCTAAAGTCGATGAAAAGTCGATGAAAAGTCGATGATTTTTCCAATAACTCAGTCGCCAACTCAAATAGCCACCTGATTAGATTAGAAATAACAAGGTTGAGCTACATCGCAACGAGGTAAAAGCATTGTGCATTCTATCCTAATTTGGTCGCTGGCCTCAGCCACTAATCAACCAGGTTTCGCCTTCACCCCGCCCCTATTCTGGCTGCTGCTGGGAGTTGTGCTTAGTGCGATCGAGCTATTAATCATCAAAACTCAGCCCCAAAAATACAGATTTTACCTGCTAATGATGGGAGCTTCGGCTTTAATTGAATCCTTTATTTTGTGGAGAGGGTCTGTAGCATTTCAGTTTAGTTGGGCGAACATAATGTATGAAGATTTTGACTGGCAAATCTTCTACTGGATGGGGATAGCCCTCGCGCTGAGCATCTGGATTCGACCAATTTTTATTGTTCGCCAAAAGTTTGTGATTCCCGAAGCCACCGAAGCGACAACTATCTCCGAAATTTTCCCCGGAGAAACCGGAATGGTGATTTATGAAGGGGCTTCGTGGAAAGCTCGCAATGAAGATTCGCAAGGGACGATCGCACCCAGACAAAAAGTTTACGTTTTGCGCCGCGAAGGAAACACGCTGGTTGTTATACCTGACAGATTAATTCACCTCAACAGCTAAATCTGAGTTAGCTCTTTTATGACTCGGCGATTGAAATCGCTTCTTGCCAAACAAAGTCCCTCTTTAAGAGACTAAGAAATCACTATCAACTGTCAACTGTCAAATGTCAACTATTTACCAGGAGATTCATTATGTATCAGTATTTTTTGATGGTGTTGTTTGCAATCACCGGAGTATCCTTAGCCAGCAGCGTCAAAATCGTCCGTCAAGGAGATGAGGCTTTAGTTGAAATTTTCGGAAAGTACGATCGCAAGAAACTCGAACCAGGTTTGACATTTCTGATTCCCTTTGTCGAAACAGTCGCCTATAAACAAACTCTGCGCGAGCAAATTTTAAACTTGCCACCGCAACCATGCATGACGCGCGATCGCCTTGCCATCACCGTTGAGTTTATTGTTTACTGGCGAATTATTGACTTAGAAAAAGCTTCCTACAAGGTGCAGAATCTCAAGGAAGCGATGTTAAATATGCTGATTCTTTCAATTCGGACTCACATGGCGACATTATCTATGGAGGAACTTTACACGGCTCGCCATGAAATCAATAATGCTTTAGTAGAGGAGTTGGATACAGCGACAGATCCTTGGGGTGTGAAGTTTACAAGAGTGGAATTGCGCGATTTTGCGATCGGCAGTAAAGTGATTCAGCCCACATCCATTGACCGGAAAGAAGTACAAAAGCTGCGAGCTTAGAGATTAGTATTTCCTCCTTTTCCTCGTTACCAGGATCTTCCTGGTAACGCAGTTCCAGAGGCTCGGCCTCGCCGAATTTAATTCGCCTTGTATATACCATTTAAGGAGACAACACCATGACTAAAAATCAAGAATCAATAGTTCGCAATGCAGCTTGTCGCGGTTGCGGATGCTTATTACTTATAACCGGTATTGGAGTAATTAATGGGATAGCTCTGCCATTTTATCTAAATAATACCAATAGCAGCAAGCAGTCGGAAGCACAACAGTATGTTAGATCAATGAACAAAGCTCAGCAAGAAGATTTTGCCAAAAAAAGTTTTTTTTCCAGTTCTGTTAATGCTTTAGAACTTGGGATAAAAACGGAGACAACAAATTACAAGTATTCAGTTCGCGCCACAAAGCAAACTGCTTTCAATTATGGAGTCTCTAAGCAACCACAACTTAAGAGTTATGTCGGCGGTGTCTTTCTAGTTCCTGTTAAAGAAGTTGAGCCAAATGCTGCTAAAGATGGAATAACAACAATATCCATATTCTGCCAAGCTGATTCTCCCGGTACAATTAAACCAGCGGAACCTACCTATGAAAATGGTAAAATTGCTTGTGGGAAAGGCACAACAAAAGTGTCCAAATAATCTAACTATACGCAATATAATGACAGTCGATTACCAAGCTCAAATCGGCATTCACTTGAGATTTACCGGAGTAAAGTCTTTACTACAAACAGGGAGGATACAAAACTATGAGTCAACAAGATTCTAAATCAGCTAGCCTTTCACCTAATGGTTGCGGATGCTTATTGCTTTTAATGGGCATTGTAGTAATTGGCGCGATCGCTCTGCCATCATTTCTGGGTGGTTGCAAGGGATGTAAATATAAGAAAATGGAAGGGATACAGTATGTTAGATCAATGAGCCGAGGTCAGCAAGCCTATTTTGCAGAAAAAAATGCTTTTTCCAGTTCTGTTAAGGCTTTGGGAATTGGCATTAAAACAGAGACAAAAGTTTTCAAGTATTCAATTCGCGCCACTAAGAAAGCAGCATTTAATTATGCAGTAGCAAAGGAAAACGAATTAAAAAGTTATGTCAGCGGTGTTTTTATTGTTCCGCCAAAAAACTTTGTTTCCAATGCTACTAAAGAGGAAATAACTACAACGTTCATATTCTGCGAAGCTGATTTTCCCGGTAGCATTCAACCAGCGGAACCCACCTATGAAAATGGTAAAACAGCTTGCGGTAAAGGCACAAGACCAATGGTCTCACCAAACTAACTATACGCAATATAATGACAGTCGATTACAAGATTAAATCGGCTTTCAATTGAGATTTACCGGACTAAAGTCTTTACTACAAACAGGGAGGATACAAAACTATGAGCCAACAAGATTCTAAATCAGCTAGCATTTCACCTAATGGTTGCGGATGCTTATTGCTTTTAATGGGCATTGGAGTCATTGGCGCGATCGCTCTGCCATCATTTCTGGGTGATAGCGCGCATGATAAGTATATGACATCATATATGACATTTCAAGCACAACATTATGTTAGCTCAGCGAACCGAGGTCAGCAAGCCTATTTTGCAGAAAAAAATGCTTTTTCCAGTTCTATTAAGGCTTTGGGAATTGGCATTGAAACAGAGACAACACATTTCAAGTATTCAATTCGATCCACTAAGAAAGCAGCATTTAATTATGCAGTAGCAAAGGGAAACAAGTCAAAAAGTTATGTCGGTGGTGTTTTTCTGGTTCCTGCTAAAAAGTTTGAGCCAAATGCTGCTAAAGAGGAAAGAACTACAACGTCCATATTGTGCGAAGCTGATTCTCCCGGTATAATTAAACCAGCGGAACCCACCTATGAAAATGGGAAAATTGCTTGTGGTAAAGGCACAACACAATGGTCCCAATAATCTAACTATACGCAAGATAATGACAGTAAATTACTAATATTAAATCGGCATTAAATTGAGATTTACAGGACTAAAATTTTTACTACAAACAGAGAGGATACAAAACTATGAGTCAACAAATTTCTAAATCAGCTATCATTGAATCTAATGGTTGTCGATGGTTAGTGAGTTTAATGGTGATGGGAGTATTAGCTTCGCTAGTTGTGCGACCCTTTCAGGTTAAGCTTAGGAACAACAAGCAATGGGAACCCAGAATGTATATTAGCTTAATCAACAAACGTCAGCAAGCCTATTTTGCCGAAAAAAGTGTTTTTAGCACTTCTGTTAAGGCTTTAGGAATTCGCATTATTGAAACCGAGACAAAAAATTACAAATATTCCCACCATACAACAAAAAAAGCAACATTTAATTATGGAGTCTCAAAGCATAAAGATCTTAAAAGCTTTGTCGGTGGAGTTTTTGTAATTCCTGCTACAAAACTTGAGTTAAGTCCTTCTAAAAATAAAATAACGACCACATCTATATTGTGCCGATCTGATGCTCCTGGTACAATTAAACCACCAGAACCCACCAATCAAAATGGTAAGATTGCTTGTGCTACAGGCACCATAGAACTGAGACAAAGTTATCACTAGAGGCAATATAATGACAGTCGATTACCACTATCAAATCGGCGGCAGTCTCCCGCAAAATGCACCTACTTATGTAGTGCGACAAGCTGACTCAGAACTTTATCAAGCCCTCAAAGCCGGAGAGTTTTGTTACGTACTCAATTCCAGACAAATGGGCAAATCCAGTTTGCTAGTGCGAACTGTACAAAAACTCTCGGCTGATGGCATTGCCTGTGCTACGATCGACCTTTCGGACATTGGCAACCAGCAAGTCTCTCTAGATAAGTGGTACGGCGGCGTCGCTTACAAACTCTTGTGCAGCTTCAACCTGTTTAACCCAGTCGAGTTTATGACTTGGTGGCGGGAGAGAGAGTTGATGCCGCCGGTGCAGCGCTTAGGAGAGTTAATTGAAGAGTTGCTGCTGGTAAAAATTTCTCAAAACCTGGTCATTTTTATTGATGAAATTGATAGCGTTCTGAGTTTTCAAGAACCGCTAGACGATTTTTTTGCATTAATTAGATGTTGCTACAATAAACGCGCTCACAATTCAGAATACCAGCGCATTACATTTGCTTTGCTGGGAGTAGCTACGCCGTCTGATTTAATTAGCGATGCAACTCGCACGCCCTTTAATATCGGTTTACCTATTGAATTGCACGGTTTTAACTTACAGGAAGCTCTGCCTTTAGCCAAGGGATTTGAGGGAAAAGTAGACAATCCTCAAGAGGTTTTAAAAGAGATTTTGGACTGGACTGGAGGGCAGCCATTTCTTACTCAAAAGCTTTGCAAGCTGATTCTGCACCATGTAAAAAGCTTAGATTCGGATTCTATTATATCAGACTCAACGGATGAAAGCAAAACTGAAAACTTTACTACAAATCAATTATTAATTAGCGAGATAGTGCAATCACATATTATTGATAATTGGGAATCGTCCGATGAACCAGTACACATCAAAACAATTCGCGATCGCCTTCTCAGAAGTCAGCACCGCGCCAGTAGGTTATTAGGGCTATATCAAAAAATATTGGCACTTTCAGAACCCCCATTGTTAAGGGGGGCAGGGGGGACCTGCGCCGATGATACTCCCGAACAAACTGAATTGCGGCCCAGCGGAAATCAGCAATTTTCAGAACTCCCGTTGTTAAGCGGGGGTGGGGGAATCTGGGCGGATGATACTCCCGAACAAACAGAATTGCGGCTGAGCGGATTAGTAGTAAAACGAGCCGGAAAATTAACCGTATCCAACCGCATTTACGCAGCTATATTCAGCCATGACTGGGTAGAAAAAGCACTCGGCGACTTGCGCCCCTATGCCGAATCCCTAACAGCATGGATAGCTACAAATTGTCAAGACGAATCTCGCTTGTTGCGCGGTCAAGCACTGGAAGATGCCCGACAGTGGGCGGCAAATAAAAGCTTGAGCACCCAAGATTATCAATTTTTAGGTGCGAGTCAAGAAGCGGAATTTTCCAAATTGCGCGATCGCGAAAAACAAACTCAAACTGAAATTGAACAACTGCGCCGCGAAAAAAAGTTACTAGAGGAACTAAGCGAAGCACAAAAGCAGAAAAAAGCGATTGCAGTTAAACTTTGGCGCGAGCAACAACTGAGAGTGCAAACAGTTACAGGAGCCGCAGTCCTATTAATATCCATCCTGATAGTAGCTTTTTGGGTAAAACCGTCAATAGAAGAAAGAAACAACAAAATTCTCACTCTCAGTTTGCTATCAGAAACGCTATTTGCCGCAGATAAAAAAGAAGAAGCTTTGCTAGAAAGCATCAGAGCTGTTACAGAAATGAAACGATCGCTCGGAGTCAGCTCAGATATTCAGATGCGAGTGGCGATCGCCCTCGAACAGGCAGTTTACAACTTTCGGGAACGCCGCCGCTTGCAGAGTCAAGCGAGTACCCTCGCTTTCGTAAGTTTCAGTCCCGACAGTCAAACACTTGTGACTGCTACCGATGATAATTATATCAAGCTTTGGCAAACTAATGGATCTTTGCAAGCAACATTGACCGGACATACTGATAAAATTAGAAGGGCAATTTTTAATTCTAGCGGTCAGATCATTGTCTCGGCCAGCGACGATCAAACTGTCAAAATTTGGCAAAGAAATGGCGAATTGCTTCATGATTTAAAAGGACACAGCGGTCAAATAACAAGCGTCTCTTTGAGTCCAGATGGTAAAATTATTGCTTCAGCAAGTACCAATGGAACAGTTAAACTATGGAAAATAAACGGGGAAGAATTGTCAAGTTTAAAAGTTGAGCGAGGTTGGATAACCAGCGCCAGTTTTAGCCCTGACGGTCAGATAATTGCTGGGGCTTCCACTGATGGCACTGTTAAACTTTGGAGTTTGAGAAAGCTTGCGGAAAAAATGCAAAAACAGCAGTCAATAGAAGCCAGCACCGATATCAAATTGCTCCGAACTTTACAGATGGAAAGTGATAAAATTATGAGTGTAACTTTCAGTCCAGACGGAGCAATGCTGGCCGCTGCAAGTGCTGGAGGAACTGCGAGAATTTGGAGCAAAGACGGCACACCGCTAAGTATTTTCAAGCATACAAGTGGAGTGACAAATATCAGCTTTAGTCCCGACAGTCAAATGTTGCTATCTGCAAGCACAGACAAAATGGTGAGGCTGTGGAACATTGACGGTACGTTGCTCCAAACTTTAAAAGGTAACAAGGATGCTGTTTGGAGTGCGAGTTTTAGTCCAGACGGCAAAGCGATCGCTACTGCTAGTGCTGACGGTACGGTGATGCTGTGGAATTTTAATCTAGACGATTTGTTGCTGCAGGGTTGCGATGGAGCCCGCAATTATTTTCAGACAAATCCGATCGCAAATCCAAACAATCGCCACCTCTGCGATGGGATTGGAACTCAGTCGGAACTCACGCAAAAAAAACCGGGTTAAGAGTCAAAATCTTGAGTTTGGCAGCAAAGTATCTAGGCAGAAACTGGCTTTTTGACCGCCCCTGCGTCTAGGGCTGATATCGTTAAAATTGGTAGCAGGTAATAGGTAATAGGTCAGCCCGATCGGTGTATTCAACTCTAGAACAAAAGTACCAGCGCCTGCAAAAAGACTTAAGAAATGGAGTCATCGCTCTTGGTGGCATTTTCTGCACGGGTACTCTCTGGTATTGCCTGGTGGAAAAATGGTCTTTGCTCGATGCCGCTTACATGACAGTCTTTACCCTAGCCACTGTCGGCTACGGGGAACTTCAGCCCCTCGGGAAACGCGGGCGAATGTTTACCATATGCCTGATTTTGATGGGTGTGATTGTGATTGGTTTCATCGTCAACCGCTTTACAGAAGCGCTGATTGAAGGATATTTTCAAGAAGGAGCAAGAATTAGGCAGCAGCGACGATTGGTAGATTCTTTGATCGGGCATTACATTCTCTGCGGTTTTGGGCGTACTGGCCGCCAAATTGCCTTGGAATTTCAGGCCGAAAACATCTCTTTTGTGGTGATAGATTCGGCAGTACATTCGGTTGAGTCAGCTTTGGCACTGGGGTACACGGCTGTCCAAGGAGACGCGACTTTGGACGAAATTTTGCTGAGTGTGGGGATCGATCGCGCAATTTGCATAGTAGCAGCTTTGCCTTCGGATGCCGAGAATTTATACACTGTCATGTCAGCGAAAACTCTGAATCCGAAGGTACGGGCGATCGCCCGCGCCACCACAGAAGAAGCGGTAAAGAAGTTGCAACGGGGCGGCGCCGATGCAGTCGTATCCCCCTACATTACCGGGGGAAAACGCATGGCGGCGGCGGCTTTGCGGCCTCAAGTTATGGATTTTTTAGACGGTGTTTTGACGGGCACCGATAGTTCTTTTTACATGGAAGAATTTTTGGTCGATCCCAATAGTTGTGTCTACGTTGGGGAAACTTTGAGAAATGCCAAGTTGCGATCGCAATCGGGGGCCTTGGTTTTAGCAGTGCGGCGCGCTGGCGGGACTTTGATTGTCGGGCCTACCGGAGAAACTGTGATCGAAGGAGGAGATATGCTGATTTGTTTGGGTACTGCTGAACAACTGCGAACTCTCAATCAAATCCTCAGTCCCCTGAGTTTTCGCCTCCCCCGGCCCCCGAACTAATACCAGGTCATGTTTCTAGTCAGGAATGCAAGTCCTCTCTCGATCAATGCTTCCCAGAAAAAATATTGACTGTTGACTGTTAACTGTTGACTGTTGACTGTTGACGGGCGGGTCGAAAAACTCAATGGTTGAGTGTTAAATGTTGACTCGATTTTATTATTCCGATGCAACCGGAAACGATATGAATTTAAAAAATTCACAATCTCCACCACACAAGGAATTAGGGCAAATAAAAATGCTCTCGGCAAAGTAGCCGAGAGCATTTTTGAGCAGTTAAACTGCGTTTTGAGCACAGTTTGATCTCACTCATAGACTAAAGCGTAGACAAAAATCGCTGAAACCCAAAGCCGATGGTGGGATTTGAACCCACGACCGTTCGATTACGAATCGAATACTCTACCCCTGAGCTACATCGGCACAGACAATTTTAAATTATAGCACAACCTAAGCGAAAAAAGCAAGGAGTTGTAGAATTTAATTCAAAACTCCACAACTCCTAGCTCACCAACAGTTAAACGGTCACTTCCGCGTCAGTTGAGCCGCCTCTGGCCCCGGAATAAACTAAACCCCGCTGCATATCCAGCGTCAGCATAGTTCCGTCCCGAATTACGCGCGTGGCATTCTTTACGCCCACCATCACCGGCACGCCCAAGCGCAAACCGATAATCGCGGCGTGAGAAGTCAAACTGTCCTCCTCCGTCACCACACCTGCGGCTTTCCGAATCATCTCGACAAAAGCGACGCTTGTGTGTTCGACTACCAAAATTTCTCCAGCGTGGAAATTGCCTACATCCGCAGCAGTGCGAGCAACCCTGGCCATGCCACTCACCGATCCCAAACCGACACCGGTGCCTTTGCCTAAAACTGCTGTCACTACTTCAACTTTGATCAAATCCGTCGATCCGGCAACCCCTTGCAGAGTACCGGCGGTCATCACCACTAAATCTCCGTCGGACACTAACTCTTTTTCCTGGGCGACAGTCATGGCAGAGTGAAATGTCTGGCCGGTGGAGGGCAAATCCAACACCAGTAAGGGTTTTACTCCCCATACCAATTGCAGTTGTCGGGCTACGTCTACGTGAGGAGTAACTGCCAAAATCGGAGTTTTCGGTCGGAACTTCGAGACATTTCGGGCTGTGGCGCCGGTTTTGGTCAGCGTCATGATCGCCGCAGCGTTCAATTGTTCGGAGATTTGGCTGACAGCTTGGCTGATGCCGTTGGGGATCGATCGACCAATATCTTCTACATTCCTAATATTCCGCTTAATTCCTTCCCTCTCCATCCGCACCGCAATTCTCGCCATCGTCGCCACCGCTTCGACGGGGAACTTGCCGACAGCAGTTTCATTGGACAGCATCACTGCATCAGTTCCGTCAAGAATCGCATTTGCCACGTCGGAAATTTCGGCGCGGGTGGGACGGGGATTGTTGACCATGCTGTCGAGCATCTGGGTAGCGGTAATTACCGGAATACCCAGGCGGTTGGAGGTAGCAATCAGGCGCTTTTGCAAAATCGGCACGTCTTCGGCGGGTAGTTCTACTCCCAAATCGCCGCGGGCGACCATCACCCCGTTGCAAAGGGTGAGAATTTCCTCCATTTGTTCGATCGCCTCGTGCTTTTCGATCTTGGCAATCACCGGTACTTGCTTGCCAGCACTGGCAATCAACTCTTTAATTTCGAGCACATCTTGGGGATTCCGCACAAAGCTCAGGGCTACCCAATCGACACCTTGGTCGAGGCCGAACATTAAATCTTTGCGGTCTTTATCAGTCAGCGCTTTAATTGACAGGTAAACTCCCGGAAAATTCACACCTTTGTTGTTGGAAAGCGGCCCGCCGACTACGACGCGGCAGTACAATTCCCGCGCTGCGCGGTCTACTTTTTCCACCAGCATTTCCACTTTGCCGTCGTCAAGCAGAATCACTGAACCCTCTGGAACTTCGTCTGCTAGGGGGTCGTAGGTGACGGAAGAAATGAGTTCGGTACCTGGAACCTGACGGCTGGTGAGAATGAAAGGATCGCCGTTTTTGACAACTATAGAGCCTGTCTCAAACCGCCCTAAACGAATTTTCGGGCCTTGGAGGTCTTGGAGGATGGCAACCGGCTGGTTGAGTTCAAAGGATGTTTGCCGGATTAAGCGAATGCTGCGCTGGTGGTCTTCTTCTGTTCCGTGGGAAAAGTTGAGTCGCAAAGTTGTGGCACCGGCTTCTATGAGCTGGCGCAGCACTTGTGGGTCCGAAGTTGCTGGGCCAATGGTGGCGACGATTTTAGTCCGGCGTAGGGCTTTTGGCAATTGCATCAGCGGTGTTCTGGGGAAGCAGGTGGATTTCTTGTTTAAATTTCGGCTAACGTTTCATCTTTGCACTACAAGCAATGACGTTAGTCTCAAGTCTTAAAAATTTTGATACTCGTCAAAAAAAAAGCAGGTATTGAACAATATATAGAATATCTGACTTTTTACCGATCGGTAATTTTTTCTTCGAGAGCGCTCTTTTTTGCAAATTTTTCCGCTCTCAGGCTTGACATAAATACAGACATACCCATTGATTTTGTTTCTTCTGCTGAGTTCTTGTGGCTACTCTAGCACTGGTATCCTTGTACAACAGCAATACTTTTTTGCTTGTGCAGATGTTGGGGTCTGGCGATCGGACTCTGTTCTTTCATAAAACTTTACTATTGTCCGGCTTGTATCTTATACTACGCAAGTGTGAAATATTAAGGAGTCTTAACAAAGATGTCGGAGGCAGGACGGCCGCTGACAGTGCCGAAAGAGTTTCTGAGTCCTCCCGGTGACTTTAATCCGACACTGCTGCTATTTTTGAGTGCAGTAGCGATTATCGTGATTTCTAACTTGGGTTTCTGGTGTTGGGGATGGCCGCAGTGGTGCTGTTTTACGCTGAACGTGTTGGCTTTGCACATGGCTGGAACTGTGATTCACGATGCGTCTCATAATGCGGCCCATCGCGATCGCACAGTTAATGCTATTTTGGGACACGGTAGCGCGCTGATGTTGGGTTTTGCTTTCCCGGTGTTTACGCGGGTACATATGCAGCATCACGCCCACGTTAATGACCCAGATAACGATCCAGACCATTATGTTTCGACCGGTGGGCCTTTGTGGTTGATTGCTGCGAGGTTTTTTTACCACGAGATTTTCTTTTTTAAGCGCAAGCTGTGGCGGAAATACGAATTATTGGAATGGTTTCTCAGCCGTTTGTTTGTGATCGCGATCGTGTATATCTCGATTCAGTACGACCATTTAGGTTACGTGCTGAATTTCTGGTTTTGTCCTGCTATGGTGGTGGGATTAGCCTTGGGGTTATTTTTTGATTATTTGCCGCACCGTCCGTTTCACGATCGCGATCGTTGGAAAAATGCCAGAGTATATCCTAGTCCTCTTCTAAATATCTTGATTTTGGGGCAGAATTATCATCTGATCCATCACTTGTGGCCTTCGATTCCTTGGTACAATTACAAGCCTGCTTATGAGGCTGTGAAGCCGCTGTTGGATGAGAAAGGTTCCCCTCAAAGTTTGGGAATATTGGAAGGCAAAAAGGACTTTTGGAATTTTATATATGACATCTTTTTAGGGATTAGGCTGCATCACAAGAAAGCGTCTGATTGACAAAAAACCCGGCTTCTCAAAGAAACCGGGTTTTTTTTATAATAAAAGCTTTTAACCATATATTCCCAGGGCAGGTTTTGAACTGTATCAAGTCCCGTAAAAAATAAACCCACCTGTAATGGTGAGTTAACTTTTAAATCAAGCCCAAAGTGAATCTATTATTTTTCTCCAACCACCGCCACTGCTAAATTCCTATCGGGGCGCAAATTTTGAGCTCCCCGCAAATAAGGATGATAAATTTCAGTATGTGCCGGCCAATTGACGTGAATTAAAAACCGGATGCAGCGTTCCAAAGCACCCTCAACGTGCATTTGCTGTACGTCCAACAAAGGAACATTACACCAGTGAGGACGTTCGCGGGCGATCGCGGCCGGAAACACAGCATCTAAATCGCGAGTAGCAGAAAACGTAGCACTAATAATTAATTCTGGATTTATATCATTTTTTGCTTCTAATTCATCTAACAATTCTCTTACGGCTTCTCGAATTGCTTCCACCGAATTCTCGCTGGCAGTTGTTGCCCCGCGAATCGCCCGCACTTGCCACTCCACGCAAATTTCCTCCATTTTTTGTCAGTTGTTATCGCTCATTAGTCATTAGTCGTTAGTGATTAGTCACTAATAAGTAGTTATACTAAATTAGGCTTAAATACCCACTTTATTTCTTAGTCCGCCCTTGAGTGGAGTTCGTTTGTGTAGTTTGACCTCAAACTCGTAGGCGAAGCCAGCGCGAAGCGCTTATGACGGGCGAAGCACCACATTTGAGTTTGAGGTCAACAGATTTCAATCGCCCAATCATCCAGGGAGTAACTAATGACTACTGACTCCTGACCAATGACTAATTTATTTAATCACGGGCGATACATCCACAGCGGCAAACCGCTAGTAGAAAGCTCGAATTCCAGCACATTATTGTAAGCTGAAAGCCCGGATATATCCAGACTACTCCCCAAGACGCGATTTAGGAAAGGTTTTTGTTTTTCTAGGGTGCAAGACTCGGTTTTTTCCGGGTCGAGGCCTGCGAGTTCGGCTGCAAGGCGACGAGCGTCCTCTTCTGTTCCCAGTCGATCGACCAAACCCAATTCTAAGGCTTGCTGGCCGGTAAAAACCCGACCGTCGGCAAAACTTTTTACTTTATCAACAGCCAAGTTCCGGGCTTCAGCAACGGTTTCCACGAATTGCTGGTAGCTGGTGTCGATCAAGTCTTGCAGAATTTGCTGTTCCGGATCGGTCAATCCTCGATCGAATGCCAAGATATCTTTATACGGGCCAGATTTAATCACCTCAAAAGAAACGCCTACTTTTTCTAACAGGCGTTCTATATTGTTGCCCCGGATAATCACGCCAATGCTGCCAGTAATTGTACCGGGATTAGCAACGATATGCTCGGCTCCCATGCCGATGTAAACTCCGCCAGAAGCTGAAATATTGCCGAAACTGGCGACAATTTTGACTTTTTCGCGCAAACGCTTGAGCGCGCTGTAAATTTCCTGGGAATCGCCCACAGTGCCGCCGGGGCTGTCTATCCGCAGCAGCAAGGCGGGAAATTTACGTTCTTCTACGGTTTTGAGAGCTTCTAGCACTCGTTTACGGGTTTCTCCGGCAATGGCTCCGGTGATTTCGATACGGGCGATTTGTTTGCGGTAGCGGGGCTTGAATGGCCAAATCATGGGCAGTGTACAGGCAATGTTACGGATTTTTGTAGCTAACTTCTTATAGTGTGCCTTATTCATCGGGGTAGATGTTGTGCTTGTGTTCGCAACAGGCAAGGTGCCTGTTGCACAAGAAAATTCTCGATTGTGGAACAGGCATCTTGCCTGTTCATAATTGCCGCAACAGGCAAGATGCCTGTTCCACAACAAAATCAAGGTGGAACAGGCATCTTGCCTGTTCATAATGGCCGAGGTTGGTGCGATCGCATTTAACTCAACACCAATATATAATTGTAAAAATTGCTTAACAAATCTACATCATTCTCGTGAGAGCCACTCTCATCAATTATTTGGAGTCTCCGCCATGCAGTTAAAACTTACCGATTCAAAATTGCCTTTTGCCCCGCTGTTGCTAATTGCGCCGTTTTTCCTGTGGGGAACCGCTATGGTAGCGATGAAGGGGGTGATGCCCCACACAACGCCGCTGTTTGTGGCATTCGTGCGTTTAGTACCTGCGGGCGTGTTGGTGCTGCTGGCGGCGGCATTCATGGGAAAACCGCAGCCGCAGGGTTGGAAAGCTTGGCTGTGGATTTCGCTGTTTGCTTTGGTTGACGCTACTTTGTTTCAAGGCTTTTTAGCCGAAGGTTTGGCGAGAACCGGTGCGGGTTTGGGTTCGGTGATGATTGATTCTCAACCGCTAGCAGTGGCGATTTTGTGTTTGTGGCTGTTTCAAGAAAAAATAGGTTTTTGGGGCTGGTTGGGATTAGTTATTGGCGTTGCGGGCATCAGTTTGATCGGGTTGCCGGATGGCTGGATTTTGGGGCTTTTTCATCCTGAAAACGCGCAGGTCTCTGGGGGTATCGAACAGTTGTTTCAGGGTGGAGAATGGTTGATGCTGTTGGCTGCTTTGTTGATGGCTGTGGGTACGGTTTTGGTGCGCTGGGTTTGCCGTTATGTTGACCCGGTGGTGGCGACTGGTTGGCACATGATTTTGGGCGGTTTGCCGCTGTTGGCAATTTCGGCGGCCACTGAGTCTGAGCAGTTTGTGAATATCGATTTTTCCGGGTGGATGGCGTTAGGTTATTCTACTGTGTTCGGAAGTGCGATCGCCTACGGTTTATTCTTTTATTTTGCTTCGAGTGGCAGTCTAACAAGTTTAAGTTCTCTTACCTTTCTTACGCCTGTTTTTGCTTTGCTGTTCGGCAATTTGTTCTTGGGCGAAGTGCTCAATCCGCTGCAATCGATGGGAGTTGGGCTGACTTTGGTTAGTATTTATTTGATTAATCAGCGGGATACTTTGGGTGAGAAATTGCGAAAAGTGCGATCGGGCGACAAGGTTAATGCTCAAGGTGAAGCGGCGGCTTTATTAGAGCCGTCAGAGTTGGATTCTGTAGAGTTGCCGGTGCAGGTGCGGGTAAGCGAATTGGAATCGGAAGTTTAGATTTTTGGCTAATATTATTCTCTTAGGGGCGGGTTTTACGAACAATCTTGACAACAATTAAAAGGATAAATAAACCCGCCCCGGCCGCACGGTAAATTCAAATGTACCTCTTTTTCTTGTTTTTTAAAAGAGGTAAATGCCGCTTTCCCGTTTGGTACGCCAATAGTAATTCAACCTAAATTCTAACTTACTGGCTCGGTATACTCACAAAAAATATTGAGACTAATTTTGAGCAAATAGAGAACAATAATAGTAGCTATACTAGGATCGATCGGTATTCCAGACGAAGCACCTAAACCGACCACAGCAACAATTAATCCCGTAAGCAAAGGCGTACTCCCAGGATTTTTGGTATAGTCTTTGAATTGGGCACGCAAGCCATCATTGCCGCAGAGTTCGGCGCGGAGAGTTTTCAGCGTGACTTGCCATAGGGATTTGCCGTTTTTTGGTTGTGCAAAGGATTCAAGATTGTGGTTTTCAACCCACAATTCATCAAAACTGGTGTCAAGTCTGCCGTTGTGTTTTTCCAGCATGGCAAAGGCTTCTTGGGCGGGAGCGTAATCTTGCAACATTAGCCGCTTTTCATTCATTTCGGCGGCAGTTAGTATCGGTTCCATATTTTTAATTGCGGGTAAGTTAGTTAAACAATTTTGATTGTAATGATTATAAAAGAAACTGGGTTTTTTGGCGAATCTGCGCGTCGCAACGCTTCTTTTGGTAAAAACCCGGTTTCTGAGCCCCATGCGTAAAACCAAGAAACCGGGTTTTTGCGGGAATCTGCGTGTCGCAATGCGTCTTTTGGTAAAAACCCGGTTTATGGGACCCCATGCGTAACTCCTGTGACAATTAATCTGCTCCCTCCTCCTCTGTTTCACTGGCTTTCTGAATAACTGAAAACCAGTCTCGCGGACACTCATCACCCGTAAACTCTCGCCAAATTACCTGAAACTGACTGTCTCCCAACTGCTTGAGTATGCGCCCTAAATTATGGATATCCGAGCCAACCCATTCTGGATTATGCTCACTGTCAATTTCTAACGCTTGAATGTAAATTTTAACCGCCTCCGTCCAATTCGATCGGGTTTCTAAAGTTCCGCCCCATGCAGTTATAATTTCGGAAGCTTTACGCCAATCATTGGCTGCACTTAAGGCTGTAAATGCTTTTTGGAAATAGGCAACAGCAGTGTCAAAATCTCCTTGCTCTTTAGCAGTGTTTCCCAATCCTTGATACTGGTTAGCAGCCTTGTGAGAATCCCCCGCATCTTCATAAATTTCGAGAGCTTTGTTGTAAAAAGCGATCGCATCATCAAAGCGCCGTTGCTTTTCGGCTACTATTCCCAGTTGGTGATAGTCCTTAGCAGCGTTGTGAGAATCCCGCGCATCTTCATAAATTTTGAGAGCTTTCTTGGAAAAATCGATCGCATCATCAAAGCGCCGTTGCAAAGTTGCTACTATTCCCAGTTGGTGATACTCCCTAGCAGCCTGGTGAAAATCCTCCGCATCTTCATAAATTTTGAGAGCTTCCTTGTAAAAAGCGATCGCCTCGTCAAACTGCTGTTGCTTTTCGGCTACTATTCCCAGTTGGTGATAGTCGCTAGCAGCGTTGTAAGAATCCCGTGCATCTTCTCTAATTTTAAGAGCTCTATGGTAAAAATCGCTCGCATCATCAAAGCGCCGTTGCAAAGTTGCTACTATTCCCAGTTGGTGATAAACAGTAGCAACTTGGTAAAAATCCTCCGCGTCTTTTAAAATTTTGAGAGCTTTATTGTAAAAATCGATCGCCTCATCAAAGCGCCGTTGCTCTTGGGCTATTACTCCCAAATTGTGATAAATCTTAGCAATCTTGTTATTGACTGAGGGGTCATTTAAAGCTACGAGTTCATCGATAATTTCTTGATAAACTGCTCTTCCTGTTTCCAAATCAGCACTTTGAACAGCTTCCTTCGCATCCACTCCCCGCAGATACATCCAGAAATCAAAAGCATCTTTACCCTTTGCCTTTGCCTCTGCCAAATGGAAGCCAATTTGGTTGAGGGCCCGTCCTCGCAGGGACTTAAATTCCGGTTTGCGTCCCCACCTTTCATACACCTCCCCCAAGGCTTGCAGAATTACTTGAGCATAAGCCCAATCCTGCTGCTGTTCTGCCAGCCGCAACTGTTGCAATAAATTCGGTTCTTCCACTCGCAGCACAAAGCTTGCCAGTTCCGCATTGTCAATAAGTTTCTCACGATATTTATCCGCCAAGATTGCGTAGAAATCCAGCAACTTTTTTTCCAGGTTACTAATTACCTCCTGGGAACCCATTTTGTCCAACTGTTGTCGTAAATACCAAGGCAGTGCCGGGTGAACTTTATAAATACTTTCTCCCAAATCTTCCAGAATTCCTGCCGCAGTCGCTTCATTCAAAAGTCCAATCCAATCCGATTCCTGCAAATTTTCCCCAAACACCACCCGATATGCTTGTCCCCAATCCATATCAGGAGTTGCTGAAAAATTATCCAGCCAATGTGCATCGACTCGCTCAGAAAATAGCCCTAAAAACGGCAAATGCAGCCGTGCCCGTGCCGACAAATTGGCAAAGGAATAATCCAGCGACACCACCAGAGATTTCTCTCTCCCTTCCTCCTCTGCACCCTGGAAAGTATCCAATCCCCGCCGCAGCGCCTCAATTAACTGCACCGGAGTCTGCGTCTTCAAATGCCGCAATACCACCCTCAGCGACAGCGGATGTCCGCCCAACAGTTTCAGCAACTCCAGATATTCTCCAGGCAATTTCGCCCTGTCAACCCCCGCTTCCAGCAGAATCCGCGCCGCCAACTCTTCCGCATCCGGCTGCACCAATCCCTTTAACCCCCGCAGCGCGTAACCGCAATCCAACCAATTTTCCTCGCGCCGACTGGTAATCAGCACCCAAGATTGTCCCCCGCGCAACTGTTTGAGAAACTGCTTCAAGCTTTCTCTTTCCGCAGCCGGTACAAGCGGCTGATTCCCCTGCGGAAACCCATTCAACGGTTCAAAATTATCCCAAATCAGCAAACAAGGATTAGTTTGCAAATATTGTTGCACCACCGCCTGCTGTCTTTCCGGCGACAATGACGAGAATTTTTCCCCGCCCAGCGCCCAGCCAATTTGATTGACTACCTGACTCAACCCCACACCGCGTTCAAAAGAAGTGAAGAAAACGCCTCCCGTGCGCCCCTGAGTATCACCCAACCACCGCGCAAACCCTCCGGCCAACTCAGTTTTCCCAACGCCGCCCATCCCCTGCAACAGCACGACATGATTTTGGCGAAAAGCTCTTTCCAGAGACAAAATATCGTAATCTCGCCCAATAAACCCATAGGCGCTAACATCTGGCAAATCTACCGCCAGCGTAGCCTCTGTGTCAGATTCCGCCATCAAATCTGCAAAACTGGGAGTCGCAGCTTTTGGCCGAAAAGGCCTGCAAGGTTCCTGCTGATACAGCACGGGCACCAGCCAATCTTGCAGCGGTAAAAGCCCTTTGGGGCTGGGGCGCTGTTTGTCTATGGACATAGATTTGCGCCCCGCAGCCACCGCAGAGGCGATGTCTTGTCCCCGCACCAATTCCCCGTACAGCCGTGCCATGAAGTGTTTGGCGCCTGCCGCATAGACGGAATAAGCCATTGCGACAACGCCTTTCGCGCCCAACTTCACCAACTGTCCCGCCACGGAAGAAAAGGCTTCTTCCCCAGCTTGTCCCGACTTGCAAGCATTGAGAATAAAAATCGGCACGCGGCAATCAGTCAAATATTGGGCAATTTCCCTAGCAGTAACTATTTCCGGTTCGCCGTCTGCATCTTCAAAGACTAAAACGCCTTCTCCCGATTTGCCGTACTGAGTTTGAACAGTTTTGCTATCAGCTTCAAATTCTCCATGTCCGTCAAAATGAACGATATGATAAAAGCCTTTGCGGGCGTTAAGTTCTGCTTCAAACTGCTTTAAACTAGGGGGACGCAATACGGTGAGATTCACCTGTTTTTGAATAGGTTTGAGTGCCTCTAGCATGGGGCGGGCGATCGTTTGAAAATTAATATCCTTCGCTCCATAGGGTCGAGCAATAACTAATAAAATATTTAATTGTTCGTCAGACATTTCTCCCATGTCTGCCCGAACTGCATACTCGCTAAGACTGCGATACATCCCCGCCAGCAAAGGTGCAAGAAATTGATAATCTGGGGTAAAGAGCAATTCCCAGGGCAAATTGAGTACGGCTGGATTGTCGGAAACAATACTAATTTCGCATTTATCTAATCCGGCTCGTGTCGCTTCCTGAAAAAACTCCCGCGCTTTGTCGCTGCTGCGAAATACTAAGTCAAATAGCTGCTGTCCCCAAGCTTGCAACTGCTGTTCAATTTTTTTAGCCTTTTCCGGTTCAAGTCCGTAGGGAAAGCGCAGATACTCTTCGAGATACCAGCGCAAATCGGCTAATACTTTGCTGTCAAAGGGATGTTCAAAGGTTACGAAAGGGGCGGAACGAGGCATTGAGTTGCCCCGCTGCCAAGATAGTTGGATTGAATCGTCAACATGATTAATGCGTAGGGAGTTGTCTGCCATTTTTTGGCGGCTTTATTAACTTATAATTATATGAGGACTTACGCAGGGGTGGTCAAAAACCGGGTTTTTTATAGAATACTTCGTTACAGTTGCAGAAACGGCCAAAAACCCGGTTTCTTTGGTTTTGATGCGTAACTATCGTATATATTTCCAAGGTGTTGCTATTGATTCCGGCTCTTCTGTAACTGTATCCCGATCGCACTCAAACGTCAATTGGTTGCGAGACAGCCCCCATTGCTAAAATCCCCAAAATTTTATTTACATCTTTGAGGTAATATTCAGTCAGATCGATACTAATTACACTTCCTTCTAATTTCATAAATTTCTAAATACTCCCAGTTGTCACCGCCCCGTAAATTGTTGAAACTTCATTGCCTGCACGTTCGTCAAATATCCTTGCTGCTAACATTTCCGCTACGCATTGTCCCAAGCCATAAGATTAAACAGAATATAATTTGATTGTAATCATTGTGTAGCAGACTGCATGAATCTCAAAGAACGCTTGCACAGCCATCTGATTCAAATTGTACGCGATCGCAACCCATACCTCGCATCCGAAGGGCATTTTTATGCTCAGCAATACATCCGCGAACAGTTGGCACAGTGGGGAACTGTAGAAATTGACGATTTTTCAGTGCGCGGCCAAATTCATCACAATTTGATTTTGGATTTACCCCCCCTCAGTCCCCCCCTTGCTAAGGGGGGGAAGCAAGGAGAATCACCCCTTGCTAAGGGGGAAAAGCAAGAAGAATCACCCCTTGCTAAGGGGGGGAAGCAAGACAATCTGGGTATTGAAAAGCAGATTAAGAAGCGGTTGCCGCCGATCGTAATTGGTGCTCATTACGATACTGTACCCGGAGCGCCTGGGGCCGATGATAATGCTACTGGTGTTGCTGTTTTGCTGGAACTCGCAAGGGATATCGCATCTGCGCCGCTCAAATATCCAGTGCAATTAGTTGCCTTCGATATGGAAGAATACGGTTATTTGGGAAGCAGTCATCATGCAGCTAAATACAAGCAACAGCAAAAGTCAATCCGGTTAATGATTTCTTTGGAAATGTTGGGTTATTGCAACCACAATCCTAATTCTCAAAGCTATCCCGCTGGCTTGAAATATTTTTATCCAAATAGTGGCAATTTTATTGCTTTAATTGGCACTTTGCGGACGGTTCCCGATTTGATTAATTTGAGCGGCAAAATTCGCAAATCTGGTCAGCCCTGCGAGTGGCTGCCGGTGCCGAATCGAGGTTTAATTGTGCCGGATACTCGCCGCAGCGATCATGTTCCTTTTTGGGATAACGGTTATCCGGCTATTATGGTGACGGATACGGCTAATATGCGAAATCCGCATTATCATCGAGAAAGTGATAGGATTGAGACTTTGGATTTGGATTTTCTGGCTGGTGTTTGTCAGGGGTTAGTCAAGGGCATTCGACATCTATAATTAACGCGAGCGAGTCCCTGCTAGTTTTAGCGACCAGAAATTATGACTTTTATGACCAGAAGTTATGAGTTTTATGAATTGACTAGAACAGAAGTTGGGTCAATAATTGTAAATTAATCAAGCAAAAATATCAAAAAAAAGAGATATGAATCCTACTTATCCCGATCGCAATCGCTGGCAATTTTGGATTGATCGCGGCGGCACTTTTACCGATATTGTCGCCCAGCGCCCCGACGGTAAATTAGTCATTCACAAATTGCTGTCGGAAAACCCGGAACGCTACACCGACGCCGCAGTCCAAGGAATTCGCGATATTTTGAGAATTCCCGCCGACGCAGCGATACCCGCCACCGAAATTGAAGCGATTAAAATGGGGACGACGGTGGCGACAAATGCTTTGCTGGAACGAAAGGGCGATCGCACAATTCTGTTAATTACTAAAGGTTTCCGCGATGCGCTGAGAATTGGCTATCAAAACCGCCCGAATATTTTCGCGCGTCACATTGTTTTGCCGGAGATGCTGTACGATCGAGTTATTGAAGTTGCGGAACGCTACAGCGCTCAAGGTGAGGAGTTAACTGCTGTCAATCCCGAGTTTATCCCATCTTTACAACAAGCATACGATGAGGGAATTCGCAGTTGTGCAATCGTATTCATGCACGGCTACCGCTACTCGGAACACGAAAAACAAGTTGCTAAAATAGCGAAAGAAATTGGCTTTACTCAAATTTCAGTATCTCACGAAGTTAGCCCGCTGATGAAATTAGTTTCGCGGGGAGATACTGCGGTTGTCGATGCTTATTTATCTCCGATTTTACGTCGATACGTCGAACAAGTAACCAGTCAATTAATAGAGGCAGATCCCGGGGACGAGGGATTATTAATGCCCAATGCCCAATGCCCAATGCCCAATGCCCAATCCCCCAAATTAATGTTCATGCAGTCAAACGGCGGCTTAGTGGACGCGGCACAATTTCAAGGAAAAAATAGTATTTTATCCGGGCCTGCAGGGGGAATTGTCGGTGCAGTTCAAACGAGCAAAAAGGCAGGTTTTGATAAAATTATTACCTTTGATATGGGCGGAACTTCGACAGATGTTGCCCATTGTAACGGCGAATACGAACGCGAATTTGAGACAGAAATTGCTGGCGTGAGATTGCGATCGCCCGTGATGGCAATTCACACTGTAGCAGCCGGCGGCGGTTCAATTGTCTTTTTTGACGGGGCTCGCTACCGCGTCGGGCCGGAGTCTGCAGGGGCCAATCCTGGGCCTGCTTGCTATCGCAAAGGCGGCCCTTTGACGGTGACTGATTGCAATGTGATGTTGGGGAAAATTCAACCGGATTTTTTCCCGAAAGTATTTGGATTGAATGGAGATTTGCCGATCGCCCCTGACGTAGTAAAGCAAAAATTTGGGCAATTAGCGGGGGAAATTGGGGGCGAGAGGACGGCGGAACAGGTGGCGGAGGGTTTTTTGGCGATCGCGGTGGAAAAGATGGCCAATGCTGTCAAAAAAATCTCGCTTCAGCGCGGTTACGATGTTTCGGAGTATACATTGTGCTGTTTCGGCGGTGCGGGCGGTCAACACGCTTGTGCGATCGCGGATGCTTTGGGGATGAAACGGGTGTTTATTCACCCTTATGCGGGTGTGTTGTCGGCTTACGGTATGGGTTTGGCTGATGTGCGGGCTATTCGTGAAAGGGCGATCGAGCAACAATTAAATGCAGAATTATTAGCTGATTTGCATTATATTTTAACTGCATTGGAGGCTGAGGTAAAGAGGGAATTGAACCGCAGAGGCGCAGACAACGCAGAGAATGAGTCTGAGGTTTTAGTTGTTAGGAAGCTGCGCTTAAAATATCAGGGAAGTGACTCGGTTTTGGCGGTCAATTTTGCTGACAATATTGAGGTTATGCAGGCTGAATTTGAATCTGCACACCGACAGCGTTACAGTTTTATTATGCCAGAAAAACTGCTGATTGTGGAAGCGGTTTCGGTGGAAGTTGTAGAAAGAATGGATGTGCCGGAAGCATCCACAATTTCCCTCTCTTCTGGCACCGGCATCTTGCCTGTGCAACCAATTTCAACCGTGCAAACCTATGTTGCTGGCGGGTGGCGGGAAACGCCTGTTTATCAGAGAGACGATTTGCGATCGGGCGACTGCATAGAAGGCCCTGCTATGATTGTTGAAGCTACGGGAACTAATATCGTAGAACCGGGCTGGGAAGGGGAAATCACCGAAAATAACGATCTAATTTTGAACCGCAGATGCACGCAGATGGACGCAGATAATATCCGCGTTGATTCGCGTTTATCTGCGGTTAAATCAGATCCGGTTTTGCTGGAAATTTTTAATAATTTGTTTCGGGCGATCGCGGAACAAATGGGCGTCACATTGCAAAACACAAGTTCCTCAGTCAACATCAAAGAACGTCTCGACTTTTCCTGTGCAATTTTCGACAAAAACGGGCAATTAGTTGCCAACGCGCCGCACATTCCCGTACATCTGGGCTCGATGAGCGAAAGCGTTGAAGCTTTAATTTTAGCACAAGGCAATGCGATTCAACCGGGCAGTGTTTATGTTTCTAACAATCCATACAACGGCGGCACACACTTGCCAGATATCACCGTTATTACTCCAGTATTCGATCGTGATTCCTCGCTTCCTTTGTTTTATGTTGCCTCGCGGGGACACCACGCCGACATCGGCGGCATCACTCCCGGTTCCATGCCTCCCAACAGTACAACAGTAACTGAAGAAGGTGTATTGCTTGACAATTTCCTGTTAGTAAGCGAGGGCAGTTTTAGAGAAAAAGAATTACTAGAACTTTTGACAGCGGGGAATTTTCCGGTTCGCAATTCCGCTCAAAATATAGCCGATTTGCAAGCACAAATTGCTGCTAACAAGCGCGGCGCCGAAGAGCTGCTAGAGATGGTAAAGCATTATGGATTAGAGACTGTGCAAGCTTATATGGGCTTCGTACAAGACAATGCGGAAGAGTCGGTACGCAGGGTAATTGATGTTTTGCAAGATGGCGAGTTTACTTATCCGATGGATAGCGGCGGACAAATTAAGGTAGCGATTACAATTGACAAATCAGCGCGCAGTGCAAAAATAGATTTTACTGGCACTTCTGCTCAACAATCCAACAATTTTAATGCTCCCGCAGCCGTGGGCAAAGCGGCTGTTTTGTATGTTTTTCGCACCTTGGTAGATGACGATATTCCTCTAAATGCGGGCTGTTTGAAACCTCTCGAAATCATCAATCCCGGAGGCTGTATGCTGAATCCTCGCTATCCAGCGGCGGTGGTTGCAGGTAATGTGGAAACTTCGCAGAATATTACCGATGCTTTGTATTGCGCGTTGGGAGTGATGGCTGCTTCTCAGGGAACTATGAATAATTTTACCTTTGGAAATCAGCGCTATCAATATTATGAAACTATTTGCGGCGGTGCGGGTGCGGGTGCAAGTTTTGATGGTACGGATGCGGTTCAAACTCACATGACTAATTCGCGTTTAACCGATCCAGAAGTATTAGAATGGCGGTTCCCAGTGTTGTTAGAAAATTTTGAAATTCGGGCTAATAGTGGGGGGAATGGATCTCATCGCGGCGGTAATGGAGTTGTGCGACGAGTGCGGTTTCGAGAGGCGATGACGGCGGGAATTTTATCGGGGCGGCGGGTGATTTCTCCCTGCGGTTTGAATGGGGGTGAAGCGGGGAAAGTTGGGCGAAATTATGTTGAAACGGTGGAGGGAAAAGTTGAGGATTTGGGGAGTACGGCGACTGTGGAAATGCAGCCGGGGGATGTGTTTGTCATTGAGACTCCTGGGGGCGGAGGATATGGTTTTCCTAGCGAGGTTCACCGTTGATAGCCTTCATCGGCGGGTAAGTTTTGTTGATTGGCTGCTTGTTTGGAAATATAATTGCAGCGTTGATACTCTGGGTTGCCCGAATATTGCTTAATTCTAATAAACTCAACGTCGTGTTGCGAACAGAATTGGAGTAGTTGCTCCCACAAATCTACGTTAGCAGTAGGTTTCTGTTCGCTATTCTTCCAGTTATTAGCTTGCCAGCGCAGCGCCCAATTGTTGACAATAGCATCTACAAGGTAGCCGTTGTTATTATATAGCGTCACTTTACATCGAGTTTTGAGTGCTTTCAGGCCTTCAATTGCAGCAATAATATCCATACGATTGTTTGTAGTTAAATGAAATCCGCCGGATAGTTCCTTGCGATGATTTTCATACAGCAAGATTACCCCATATCCGCCAGCACCGCTTGCCGTAGTTATACCGCGAGTATAGATGCTAACTTGTTTCAAGGTGCTCATGCTTGTGCGAATCCTTCAAGAAATACAAACATTTTTGGAAATAGAATGGAGGTCATAAAATTAGAATAGAATGAAAAGGGCTTTACCCTTGATATAACAACTTAATTCAATTTTTAGTGGTGCTGAGCCAAGAGAGTTTATATGTACTACTTTACATTAAAATAGCGTCACATACAATTTAAATCAATTTCAATCATATAATTAATTGACTTAATTATCAACATACTTTGCCAGCACTTGCATCAAATGTATATCGTGTTGTAGAATCGGGCTGCACCAGCATTTATTCTCAAAGCTATTCCATAACTATTGTGCAAACCCCTAATTTTTCCGAACTCAACCATCCTGTGGTCAAATCCCTGTTCCATCACAGCGACCAGGAATTATTGACTCTGTTTCAAAACCATCCCGATCAGGGTCGCTTCTTCACGGCGATTTTTTGCCGCTACGCTCAAATTGTACACTCCCTGATTCGCCATTCCGTACGATCGCCCGTACAAGGCGATTACCTATTTGCCCACACTTGGCTGCACATCTATCACGAACTCCGAGGCCTAGATTTGCGCCGCGAAACCCAAGAGTCTGATGGCGGAAATCTCAGTCTCCAAAACTGGCTGATTAATGTCACCGCAGTCTGCATAAATCAAGCTGAATTGCCCCCTGTTGAGTCGATTCACTATTCTTTGCAGTCGGCTCCGCCTCCCCTGTGGTGTTACGTCAAACAAGCCTTGGAATTGTTAGCGCCGCTGCCGCGTTTAGTGGTGTTGATGGCTCAGACTTTCCGCTGGAGCGAAACTCGAATAGCAGCTTATTTGCAAGCAGAAGGCGAAGCTATTTCCCCCGCTCAGGTAAAGGCTTTGCTGCAAAAAGGATATCAAAGTTTAGAATCCAACTTGCCGGAGGATATTCGGGCTATTTATCTAGATGAAAATCTCGATTATCAAGAAGCGCTTGTCTAGTATAGCGATCGAGGTTGTGGTTTCTCAAAAACCCGGTGTTCTGAAAATACTGGGTTTTTTAGGTATCATGTATAGCGGCATATCCTCCGCCGGCACCCTACATTTTGATTTTTTCTGTAACTTGTAATCATCTATTTTAGTTGAATACAAGCAATCCAAATATAAGAGGTGGAAATGGCTGTTTATCAAGTCCGGTTGGTGAATGAGGCTCTCGCGCTCGATCGCACGATCGCAGTACCAGACGACCAGTATATCTTAGATATCGCAGAAGATGCCGGCATCCGCTTGCCGAATGGATGCAAGCAAGGAGAGTGTTCTGCTTGCGTTGTCAAACTGCTGAGCGGTGAAATCGACCAAAGCGAACAAAAGTTTTTGAAGCCGTCTGAATTGCAAGCTGGCTACGCTGTTACTTGTGTAGCTTACCCGCTTTCTGACTGCACTTTGTTAACGCATCAAGAACAAGTTTTATATCAAACGTCTCTTTATTTAAAATCGTAAGTATGGAGCGATTTAAAGATACTCGTGAAGACATCTACTCATTCCAGAATGAATTTTTGGTGAGATGCCCTTTTTGTGGTTCATGTGCGATCGTGGGTTGTATAGATCCTGATAAGGTCGATAGCTTTGCTCCTCGCAGATTTTCCTGTACAACTTGTGGTTCCTCAAAAGATTGGTCTGAACAGAATATTGAAAGCTGGTATAGTAAGGCACAGGATAACTACTTCCACTATCCTCTGTGGCTTCAAACTTCCTGTTGCGGTAAGACACTTTGGGCTTTCAACCTTCGACATTTAGAATTTATTGAGGCTTTTGTTCGGGCAAAGCTGAGGGAACGAAAACCTCATGAAATTTATGGCTGGTCGAATCAGAGTCTGTTCTCTCGACTTCCCAAATGGATACAATTAGGTAAGAATCGAGAAGAAATTATCAAAGCGATCGCAAAGATACGTGAATCAGTTGTGACTCTTACCTAATATTCGCCGCTGGAAATGGTTGTTCAAGCAGATTTCGTATCATGTAAGGTGCGTGACTTTCCAGCATCTCGCTGCCACTTGAGTGGCTAGAAAGTCACGCACCCTAACGAGTATAGATAAACCCGTCCTTATAAATTCAGCAATTCTACAATCCGCTGAAGCGGAATGTGCGCCCAATCCAAGCGGTAATTAAGTTCGTAGGCTAGCTCGCCAACCGCTTTTTCCAAAATGTAAGCATCCAGCAAAACTTGTAGTTCCGGTATAGATTTGGGCAAGAAATCTGCATCGGCTGCTGTTGCCAAATAGCTCTTAACAAAAGTTAGGCTGACCCAGCGGTGCCAAACGTTCGCCCACTGCTGCATCTCCGGGAGATTTTCAGGGCGAATCATGCCACTTTCTACTTCATTGCGGAGTGCCAAAGTAACAGCGTAACTTATAGATTGCAGCATTCCCGCAACATCTCGCAGGGGCGACCTCTTCATCCGCCGCTCGTTTAATGGTCGATCGCGTTCTCCTCCGAAATCAATAATTACGAAGTCTTTGCCTGTATAAAGAACTTGCCCGAAATGAAAGTCTCCGTGACAGCGAATTCTATCGGTCGTGATTCTCAAGTTCAAAATAGACTTGAAACGTTCCATGAGCAAATCTTCGCGGTTGAGCAGCTTTTGCGCCGATTTTTGTATTTCGGGCGGCAGTTTGGACATCCGTTTTTTCAGATCCAGCAAAGTTCTTCCTGCCAGATTTCTCATGTGTTGATAGATGGAACGCTGGTAAAAAGAGGTGAAGCTTTCTGGGGCAAAAGCGGGATTTTCTGTGTCACCAGCTAAAGCGAGGTGAAGTTCGGCTGTCCGCTGACCTAAAAGTTCGGCTGATGCTAAGTAAGAGCCGATGAGTTCGCGAGCTAATGCAGGAATTTCTAGGGATAAATCCGCTACTAGCGAGTTTGAGTTCCGCGGCATTTGTCCGGTCAAAGCGCTCGGTAAATAATTTTCGGGGGCCGTAGATAAATTCTCGCCGGAATGCTTTGCTTCTACGGTCATTACTTGCTCGAAATAGTCGCGCAGTGTGTCTAATGTATAAGACCAAGCGTCTATGCTGTCGGGGATTAATTTTTGCAGTATTCCGACGGTAAGGACTTGTTTTCCTGGTGTGTGATATTCCAATGCTCCGGCAATTGGAGCGTAGTGTTGAATCGAGTTGAGATGGGTTAAAAAGCGTCCGATTTCTAATTCGGGGTTGATTCCTTCCTCGACTTTTCGCAATATTTTCAGGACGAAGCGGTCGCCGTAACCTGCGGATGTATTGCTTTGTTCTTTTTTGAACAGGTGAGGGTCGAGCTGCGATAAATCTTGTTCGGAGCTGAATGCACTGTCGGCAATTCCTAGCAGTTGACCTGCAGCACCTCTGTAACTGCGAGAAGTGGCGATCGCCCCCAGCAGCGCGCTCAGAAAACCTTTGTCTCCGGCAGCGTCAAATAGTACGCCGACTTCCTTGTTGGTTTCTGGGAAGTGGAGGCGCGCGATCGCCCGATCGTCCACATCGCCTTTAATCTCTTCCCAACCTAAAGGCAAAACGTAAGTTTCCGGCATACCTTCAGTATAATTCAACTGCAAAAACAGAATGTAAACTTGAGATTGCTCCCCCGCACTATCTTTACATTCAATCGGTACAATCTCACTTATTTCTAATGATTGAATTGTCCGAGCTGTACCGCTAAACCAGCGATGGCGCCGCAGGTATCCCGGCAAAATATTAAGCAGCATATCGCTTAACTGACTTGTAGCAAAAGCAGTTTTCCAATTGCCTATCACCGCCAAAGTAGGCAAGTCTGTGGGAACACCGTGCAGGGCCAAATCTTCATGTTTAACAGTAAGAGTAAACCAGTAAAACGTGTGAGGACTCAAGCACAAAAAGTAAGGATCTTCGCCAACAGCAGGAAACTCCGTGCGGCCGAAAATCTCCACCGGAACAGCACCTTTAAAGGGCGCAAGGTCTAATTCTGCCGTCTGGACGAAGCGCGACAAATTAGCCACTACGAGGATGTGTTCGTCTTGATAAGTGCGTACAAAAGCTAAAACTTTACGGTTTTCCGGGTAGAGAAACTCGCAAGTTCCGCGGCCGAATGCTTGGAAGCGCTGCCTAATTGCAATCAGGCGTTTCATCCACCACCAAAGAGAACTCGGATTCGCCCGCTGCGCGTCCACGTTAACAGATTCGTAGTGATATTCAGGGTCAACAATTGGCGGTGCATACAGTCGCTGCGGGTTAGCACGGCTAAAACCGGCATTGCGATCGCCACTCCACTGCATCGGAGTTCTCACCCCGTTGCGATCGCCCAAATAGATATTGTCTCCCATGCCAATTTCATCGCCGTAGTAAAGCACCGGCGTACCCGGAAGAGACAGCAGCAAAGCATTCATCAACTCGATGCGGCGGCGGTTATTTCCCATCAAAGGAGCCAAGCGGCGGCGGATGCCCAAATTAATTCTCGCCTGAGTGTCTTGAGCGTAAACCCGATACATATAATCTCGGTCTTCATCACTCACCATTTCCAGCGTCAATTCATCGTGATTCCGCAAAAACAAGGCCCACTGACAGTTATTGGGAATCTGCGGAGTTTGCTGGAGAATGTCGCTAATGGGGAAGCTATCTTCCATATACAAAGCCATAAATAAACGCGGCATCAGCGGAAAATGAAAGTTCATGTGACATTCATCCCCAGCAGCGTAATATTCAACCGCATCCTCCGGCCACTGATTCGCCTCAGCAAGCAGCATCCGGTTCGGGAATTTCTCATCTACGTGCTTCCGCAAGTGCTTGAGGAATACGTGAGTTTCTGGCAGGTTTTCGCAGTTAGTACCTTCGCGCTCATACAGGTAAGGCACCGCATCCATCCGCAGTCCGTCTACTCCCAGTGCCAACCAGAAATCCACCACATCTAAGATGGCTTGGCGGACGGCCGGATTGTCGTAATTCAAATCGGGTTGGTGGGAATAAAAACGGTGCCAGTAATAAGCTTTTGCTACGGCATCCCAAGCCCAATTAGAGGTTTCAAAATCTTTGAAAATAATCCGAGCATCTTGATATTTTTCCGGCGTGTCGCTCCACACATAAAAATCTCTTTCGTTACTTCCTTTCGGGGCGCGGCGCGCTCGCTGAAACCAAGCGTGCTGGTCGGAAGTGTGGTTAACAATTAACTCAATAATGACCCGAATTCCCCGTTGGTGCGCTGCTTCTAAAAGGTCTTTAAAGTCCTCTAATGTGCCGTAAATCGGGTTTACGGTGGTATAGTGAGATGTATCGTAGCCGTCGTCTCGGAGCGGCGATGGAAAAAATGGTAGTACCCAAATTGCTGTTACTCCCAAGTTTTGCAGGTAATCCAGTTTTTCTGTCAGCCCTCTAAAGTCGCCGATGCCGTCTGCATTGCTGTCGGCAAAAGCCCGAACTGGTACTTCGTAAATAATCGCGTCTTTGAACCACAACGGGTCGTCATTTAACATTGAGTTTGGCATGATTTGTAGCGATGATTGGTAATTGGTAATTTGTACTTAAAATTTGGTAATTGGGATTTGTTAGTTCCCATCCAAACTGATAAATCATAACTTATAATTTGGCCGCTATTCCTCATGCCAGCCGCAGACTTTTAATCGTAATTTATTAACGCAAAACTTATAAGTTCTTAACTATAAAATTTCAACAATCTGTTTGCTATTTCGGATACAGTTCACAATCCGGGTACTGTGCTAGCTACCGATGCGCGGTAGTGCCCACCATACATACTCTCGCTCTCTCTCCTTCTTCCCCTCTGGCGCTGCCGTCAAAGGTGCGGTATTTACTACCTGCCGGACGGTTGCCACGACATTACAGTACCTTGACGTTTATTACTAATTTTCGTTACATTAGTTTACATAAAGCAACAAAAGTTAAGGAAAAAGCAAATATGGCTATTGTAATCTCTCTTTTAATCGTCGGTTGGGTCGCAGCAGCATTAATTGGCACTCAAGCATATTTCCTCGGGGAACAGTCAAAGCCCATCCACGAGCGGAATTGGAACGATGAATCTTTTGAAAAATTGGCTGTAGCAATCACAGCAACAGAGATGGATTACAGCGTTCGCGTTCCTGCCTATAGCATGGATGCCTATGGTAGCCGCACCATCTCGAATTCTTGATATCAAGTAACAGGTTTCACCATTTTCAATAACAGGCAGGATGCCTGTTCCACAAGAGAATTGAGGGTTTGTGGAACAGGCATCTTGCCTGTTGCTAATTTTCAATAACAGGGCGGATGCCTGTTCCACAAGAAGACTTATTATTTGTGGAACAGGCAGGATGCCTTTTCCTAGCTGTTCGGCAACTACAAACTATTACCGACTAGCGCTGGGCGAGAATCTTTTTTGCGAAACTGCAAAGTGTTATTTTCGCAGTCGATCGCAATTGTATCACCCTCCACAAACGCATTTTCCAGAATTTTGTTTGCCAGCGGGTTTTCCAGCTCCCGCTGGATGGCGCGTTTCAAGGGACGAGCGCCGTAAACCGGATCGTAACCGACATCTGTGATATGGTTTTTCGCCGCATCCGACAGTTCCAAAGTAATTTTTTGCTCGGCCAACAACCGCTCGATCCGCTTCACTTGAATGCTGACTATTTGCCGCAGTTCGACCTTGCTCAAAGTGTGGAACAAAATTATCTCGTCCACTCGATTGAGAAATTCGGGCCGAAAGTGCGATCGCAGGGCTGTCATTACCCGTTTTAACATCTGTTCGTACTCTTGGTCGGTCTCCCGTTCTTGAGTCAATAAATTTTCATTTTCACTCTTGTTTTCACTCTTGTTTTCACTCTTGGTTACACTCTCAACATCAACTCGCTGGGCCGACACCTCGACAGTACCGTCGGCAGCCACTTTATAATCTGTCTTTTGACTTGACAAATCTTTCGTTTCCTGCTTCCGGCTAGCAGGTTTTTTGACGGTTTTTTCCTTCTTAGTAAACACGTCTAAAATGTGGTCGCTGCCGATATTGCTAGTCATCACAATTACGGTATTTCTAAAGTCAACCACTCGACCTTGAGAATCGGTAATTCTGCCGTCATCCAACACTTGCAGCAAAATGTTAAATACGTCCGGGTGCGCTTTTTCCACTTCATCAAACAGCACTACCGAATAAGGATGTCTCCGCACTGCTTCCGAAAGTTGTCCCCCTTCATCGTAACCGACATATCCGGGGGGAGCTCCTACCAACCGGGAAACGCTGTGTTTCTCCATGTATTCCGACATATCGATGCGGACGATCGCATCATCGCTGTCAAACAAAAACTCCGCCAACGCCCGCGCTAACTCAGTTTTTCCGACGCCTGTGGGGCCCATAAACAAGAAAGAGCCGATCGGCCTCCCGGGGTCTTTCATGCCCGCCCGAGCGCGCCGAATTGCCGCTGCCACGGCTGTTACAGCTTCCTCTTGACCGATGACTTTTTGGTGCAAGTGTTTTTCCAATTGCAGCAATTTTTGGCGTTCGGACTCTAACAACCGGTTAACCGGAATGCCCGTCCATTTGGCGACAATTTCCGCAATGTCGCCCTCAGTAACTTTTTCGCGCAGCAGGGAAGAACCTTGAGCTTGCTGTTTCAAAAGTTCCGCTTCTTTCGCTTCGCGATCGCGCACGGCAGTTTCCAACTTGCCGTACTTTAACTGTGCGGCTTTATTCAAATCGTAAGCCCTTTCTGCTTGTTCGATTTGCACTCGCAGTTGGTCTTCTTCTGCTTTCAATTTATTGATTGCATCCAACAACTGCTTTTCGCCCAACCACTGAGAGGATAATTTTTCCTGCTTGACTTTTAAGATGTCAATCTCAGATGTGATGCGTTCGACGCGGAAGCCGAGCCCAGGGGCTAGAGCACCTTTTCCTTCGCCTTCTATCGACAATTTTTCCATTTCCAACTGCATCACCCGGCGGTCAATGCCTTCCAATTCCACAGGTTTAGAGGTAATCTCCATTTTCAAGTGGGCGGCCGCTTCATCTACCAGGTCGATCGCCTTGTCCGGCAAAAAGCGATCGGAAATATAGCGAAAAGACAGAGTTGCAGCAGCTACCAGGGCCGAATCAGTAATTTTTACCCCGTGGTGGCGTTCGTAACGGTCTTTCAATCCGCGCAAAATCGAAACAGTATCTTCAACGCTGGGTTCGCCGACAAATACTTGTTGAAAGCGACGTTCTAGTGCAGGATCTTTTTCAATATTCTTGCGGAATTCGTCGAGAGTTGTAGCGCCGATGCAGCGCAATTCGCCTCTCGCCAACATTGGTTTTAACAAATTTCCCGCATCCATTCCCGAACCGGAACTGCCACCGCCGCCGGTGCCGACAACCGTGTGCAATTCGTCAATAAATAGGACAATTTGCCCGTCGGAATCGATGACTTCCCGCAGTACAGACCGCAATCGTTCTTCAAATTCGCCCCGGAATTTTGCCCCAGCAATTAAACTGCCCATGTCAAGGCTAAATAGCTGGCGATTTTTCAAAGATTCCGGTACGTCGCCGTTGACAATTCGCTGGGCTAAACCTTCGGCGATCGCAGTTTTTCCGACTCCGGGATCGCCAATTAACACCGGATTGTTTTTTTGACGGCGAGAAAGAACTTGTACCACGCGACGGATTTCCTCGTCGCGGCCGATTACTGGGTCGAGTTTGCCGGCTTTGGCGGCTTCTGTCAAATCGCGGCCGTACTTGCTGAGGGCGTCGGAGCTAGCTTCGCCATCTTGATCTTGGGCTTTAGCGCTGCTGCGGCTGCCTTTCCCAGTTTCGGAATTTTTTTCTTGGGCTTTAGTAGTGGCGCGGACAGATTTGATTGCTTCTTCGAGTTTTGGTCGATCGATCGTACCGGCTGGGGGTTTGCGATCGTAACCGGGGCGGCCCGGCGGGCCGTCGCCTTTTGTCAGCAACCTGCGACCGACTCGTTCGTCTTCTACTAAGCCAATTAATAAATGTTCAACGGCGATAAAATTATCTTGCCAAGTCGCCCTGGTGGCCTCGGCAACATCTAACATAACTTCTAAGCCGCGACCGAGGTATAGTTGGTCAGCGTTGGCAACTCTGGGCTGTCGTTTGGCAAAAGCATCTAACTGCTGGGCCAAGCGGGGGGCATCGACTCCAGCTTTGCTGAGAATGCTGTTTGCCTGGCCTTGCTGTTCGAGAAGGGCGATGGCTAAATGTTCAACCTCTAGCTGCTGATTGGCAAAGCGGCGGGCTACATCCTGGGATTTGACAATGGCTTCCCAGGCTTGATCTGTAAATTTGCTAGGGTCTGTTGGCTGCACGTTGGTTCCTCGCAATCAAGGGGATTCCTGTTGTTATCCGTTAATACATCGTCTCACAACCATCATAATCTTTAAACAGGATTATGAATTTATGAGTGCGGTTAACTAGGGCGGAAGTTGTGGCCTAATTGACCTCTTACAAAAGCTTACAGTCCGCTATCCACCCCGAAATTTGGTGCGCTCAGACCGACTCTAGCGATTCCCTTCGGGATAGGTTGGCTGGCCGTACTTATAAAAATATTGCCACAAACAAGATTTTTTATCGGCTGAGACTTATGCTATTTCCCACTTACCAATTTCTAGTTTTTTTCCTAATTATTTTTAGCGCGATAGTCTCTGTGAAACCCCAAGTCAATTTGTATAAAATTGTCTTGTTAATTTCAAGTTTATTATTTTATTCCTTTTGGAGTTTCGACTTTCTCTTGCTCCTCGTTTTCTCTACAGCCTCTAACTATATCATTCTCCGGGTTCTCTGCAACAATAAGTATAAAAAAATTGCTTTAATCTCCGGCTTAGTTTTCAACATTGCCTATCTCGGCATCTTTAAATATTGCAACTTCTTTGTAACTTCTTTATTTGAGATACTGAACCAGCTACAAATTCCCGCCAGCTTTCCAGTTTTGCAAATAATCGCCCCCGTCGGCGTGTCTTTCTACACTTTTAGAATGATTTCTCATTTAATCGACTGCTGCCAGCAAAAAATACCCTGTCCAAAATTTATAGACTATGCTGCCTACATTACCTACTTTCCGCAAATTGCCTCTGGGCCAATATCGCGAGCTCGCGAATTTTATTTGCAGCTAAATTCACGGAAAAAATACGACTATCAAATTGAAGAAGTTATAGTTTTGATTTTGTCTGGACTCTTCAAAAAATATACTTTATCGAGCTTTTTGTTTAACTTCACTGACTTACCATTCAAAGTACCCCAGCAGTACAGCAGCATCGATTTAATCCTCGCGGCAATTTCCTATTCCTGTTTAATTTATGTAGATTTCAGCGGCTATTCGGATTTAGCCAACGGTATCTCCTGTTTACTGGGTTTCAAACCCATTGCCAACTTTAATATGCCATACCGATCACTCAGTCTGCAAGAATTTTGGAAAAGGTGGCACATCAGTCTTTCCGAGTGGCTGAGGGATTACGTTTACTTTCCCTTGGGCGGTAACAAATACGGCAAGTTGAGGAAGTACCTAAATCTATTTTTAACAATGGCGATCGGTGGATTTTGGCACGGCGCAGGTTTAAACTTTATTTTCTGGGGAGCAATTCACGGTTTAGGATTAATTGTCAACCATTTATGTAAAGATCTCCCCCAAGCTATCCACTTTAAATTAGACTATGCCTTTCCCAGATTTGCTAAATTTTGCAGTTGGCTGCTAACATTTACTTTTGTTACTTGTAGCTGGGTATTTTTTGGCACTCCCAACTGGGAAACTGCGGTGAGTTTTTTTGAAGGAATTTTCCATCCTGCAGTCACAAGTTTTCAATTTAACTTTTGGCAATTGTATTTAGTAATTGCAGTTATTGGCGCGCTCAACTTGTGGGGCGATCGCATCGCGAAACTCTTGCAAACCGTATTGTCATTAAAAAACATTTTCTTTCGGGTTGTCTTAGTTTCACTGCTCGTGTATACTATCTTGATGTTGGGGCCAAGTACCGTCGCGCCTTTTATTTACTTTAATTTCTAAGAAATATGAAAGACCGGGAATTTTTGCTGATTGTTACTTCTGTAATTCTCACTTTAATATTTTCAAACTTATCATTATTTCTGAAAAGCTTTGCTTCAACTCCTTTCGCCAGTGCAGAAATTAAAGAAGCAGCGCGCCAGATCGAAATAGACGGTTTCCGAAAATCAGAACAAGATTTTTGGAGCAAAATTAAAGATATTAACTTCGACAGCCTCCCCAAAGAACCAGAAATTTCTTCTGTCCAAACCGAAACAAAAGCGCCCGTTGAACCCCCAAAGTCTGCTACAGCTAAAAAACCAACCCCAGCTAAAAAAACAACCCCAGCTAAACCTAAACTGACCCGACCTTATCGCAGATTTTTATTTATTGGAGATTCCGTAATGTTCGACTTAGGAATTCAACTCCAGTACACTCTTAAGAAAAAATACAATATCGCCGATACGAAAATTGACTACAAGGTAGCGACCGGATTAAATCGGATAGATTATTATGATTGGTATGCCCGAACTCGCCAAACTCTTAATAATTACCAGCCGGATGTAGTGATAGTTTTGTTCGGAGCCAATGACCGTCAAAATATCATTGATTCTCAAGGAAAAGCCTGGAGAATAATGACCAAAGAATGGCAAAAATCTTATCAAGAAAGAGTTGAAAGATATGTCAATTTACTTGATGCGTCATCCGTAAGAAAAGTGTATTGGGTCGGTCAATCGATGCCTAACAAATCTTCGTATCTCACAGTTTTTCCTCTCATGAACGATATTTATAAAAATGCCAGCAAATCTTCAGCCAAAATTGAATTTATTTCTACTTGGGACACTTTTGCACCCGGAGGAAGATTTGTTCCAGTAGTTGCTAATAAATCGGGTAAGCGAGGCTATGTAAAAAATAATGACGGCTTGCACTTTACATCCCACGGAGCTCAAATTATCAGCGACTTACTCGTTGACCAAATGGTAAGCGACAAAATATTAAAAGATCCGACAAAGAAATGACTATAGTAGGTTGGGTTTCGTTGCCCAACCTAAAATTTGGACATTTCACCAATTATTGCAAAATAATATATTTAGTTCGGGACCCACATTGGCCTTGATTAACTAGGTTTATAGGGAAAATCTAGGCTTGAGTTATAATAAATTTAGTCGTGAAACCGGGTTTATAACTCCCTATGCGTTCAGGACTAATATTGACAAAAAGCCACAGTAAATGTAATGCTGAATTCAGCATCCAACAACGGCCTCCATATCTAGCAATTGTCATGGCGACAAATTATGACGAGCAATATGTGGAAACTCGATCGCACTAACATCCCTGAGTCAATGGGGTGCAGCGGCAGAGCGCTAATCTTCACTCTCACTAAATATACTCAACCTTGGCAAAGAATAAACCTAGTTAAAAAAATCCTGCAACAGTGCGGCATCGAGCCTTTTGCTGAAGTTTTGGGCGTACCCAACAGCGGAATATTCAGAGAAAATATACCGGAATCCCTCAGAAAACCGCATCCGAATTTGCTGTTTCGCGCTTTGGCAATTCAGGCATTTGGGAAGGTGGGAGAGGGGCTGATATCAAGTGAGAGAAAGGCTAAAGCAAGTAATTTTAGCAAAAATCTGCTGGCGGCGTTAGAACAGGAAGCGCGAGGGGGATCGACTCCTTTAATTCGGTGGTCTGCGGCTGTTAGTATTAAGTCAATTTGGTTGGATGAAGCAGGGCAACAACAAGGCAAGGAAGGTGCTGTCAATGTCACAATCAATGCAGAGGAAATTGAGCGACGGGTTGTAGAAGAGCAAATTCAACTATTAGCAAGCAACAAATTTGCTTTGGGCGACAGCCGCAGAAATGACAGCCACAAGGAATATGAGAATTGTCTCGATTTTTGGGTGTACGGCCCTAGCTGGCTGCTGCCGAGCCTGCCAATGAATGGCGACGAATATCTATTTTGGATTGATCGAGTATTTGCTGCGATCGCACTTACGGGCCCGTACAAATTGAGTGCCGACAACGATGCAGCGGTAACAAACTTTTTGGAAGTGGCAGAAAATAATTTTAATGACTTGGAATTCTCCAAAATACTTGCCAAAATTTTTGAGTTTCTGCACCACCCGGAAACGAGAGTTAAAAATCTAGCTACAATTATTTTAGAACCTTACAAAGACAAGATTGACCGAAAATCGGCGCAGATTCTGACAGCGCTCCTATATAAATTTAATGTAAAATATCAGCCTTTAGAATCCCTTACTATTCCCGAAATCGAGGAGTACAAAGCGTCACTATATTTCGGTAAAATGGAAATTGACGACTTGTATTGTGAGGCTTTGGCGCTGTGCGGCGATCGGGATGTCGAACTCGCAAGTTTCTTGTCCGCTAAACAAAGGGAATACCAACATACTCTAGAGGAGTATATCAACAATCTCAGCAAGTTAGTTAAGTCAATCATACATTGCCAGAGCTTGTTAGATGCTAATAGAGAACTTTTGTATTTGACTGTAGATCGGCTGGAAAAATGGGATTACACTCTAGACAATAAACTGGCGGCGCACCGCAAAAAAATTCAAAACCTGAGCTTGGATAAAAGTACCTCCGAGCAGTGCATAAACCTCGACAATGAACTCAATTATATCAGAGATTCTTTGCAGTATACGTTGTATGAAGTCACATCAAATATTAACAGTCAAATTAGAGAGTTAGAACTTTCGGCATCCAAAAATAGCAAGACGGCAACAGATATGTTTAGGTGGACGTGGCTATTGTTCGCGGTGGGGTTTTCAGTAGGGTGGTTTTTTTATTTATCAAATTTAGTGATTAACTGGATATTCGCGGTCAGCTACACAAGCGAATTTCTAGTTTATTGGACTATTTTATTTAGTGTAATGGTGGTATTTTTGTTAGTATTAGCTGTATTCTTTTGGGCGCTCGCTGCTTGTGACCAGCGCCGAGAATCTAAATTAATTCCTCAATTTGATAGCTTAAGCCAAATAGGGAGCAGTTTTTCTATATTGTGGCAAAAAATATATTTGCAGCAGTTTTTACCGTCGGTGCGATCGAATTAAAAGTTTCAGTTGACAGTTGTGGGTACGACTGTTGTCAAAAGGAAAACGGAAGAGGGAAGATAGTTTTTCCTTCCCCTTCCCCCTCTTAAGAAAGTTAGGATGCGGTTGTTGCTGCTACTTTCTGGGTGTTGCTACCTTGATTTTCCTGTTGAATTAACTCAACTTTATATCCATCTGGGTCTTGCACAAAAGCGATGACTGTTGAACCGTGCTTCATCGGGCCGGGTTCGCGACTAACTTTACCGCCGCGAGCTTTAATTTCATCGCAAGTACCGTAAATGTCGTCAACGCCGATCGCAATATGACCGTAAGCATCCCCCAAATTGTACTCTGTGACGCCCCAGTTGTATGTTAATTCCAAAACTGTAGTGTCGGATTCATCGCCGTAGCCCACAAAAGCCAGAGTAAATTTACCGTCTGGATAGTCCTTTTGCCGCAGCAATTTCATGCCCAGAACCTCAGTGTAAAATTTGAGGGATTCTTCCAGGTTGCCGACTCGGAGCATCGTGTGTAGTAGTTGCATTTAGCTCACTCCAAATTTTTTAAGCTTTCATCTATTTTAGCGATTTCTTGCTGAAAAAACTCGCGCCTCAACCGTCGCAATTGCCGCAGGTTGACAACTGTCTATTTGATTTAGCTTTGTACTTCCACCACACCCCTAAACATATTCATACCGCAAGTAAATAGGTATCGTCCAGGTTTTTGAGGGGTAAATTCAACAGCCGTTACCTGATTTAGAGGTAATTCTCGCACAATGTGAAAATCTGGTAACAACACTTTTTCAAGACAACTGTTGGGGTCGCGCCTCAAGAAATTGAGCCTGACTAATTGACCTGCTTTCACAACTACAGTGGCAGGCTCATAACCCCCGTCTACAGTAATAGTCAACTCTTGTATCCCCTGAATATATTCAGCTTTCTGCCCTTTAGATTTACTGAACAAAAACCACCACAAGTCCAAACCAATTAATGTTAAACCACCTATTGTGACGCCAACTTTTAAACCTAGTGGCTGTTCAATGCTGCGGAATTGAGTCGTTGAAGTAGAATGCTGGACGGACATTTTGGAAGCTTGAACTCCCGATGCCATTCCCATCACAAGTCCTAAACTCGCGAGACTTCCCCAAATTTGACTAGGCTGTAACATTTTTATAATTACTCCAAATTTATGCACTAGATTTGGCTTGAAAATTCCGCAATCGCAAAGCATTAGTAACTACAGAGACTGAACTGAAAGCCATTGCTGCACCGGCGATAATTGGATTTAGCAGCCAGCCGAAAATGGGGTACAAAATGCCCGCCGCGATCGGTATTCCAGCGATGTTGTAAATAAACGCAAAAAACAGATTCTCTCGGATGTTCCGCATGGTGGCGCGGGAAAGTTTAATTGCTGTAACTATGCCTTGCAAATCTCCTGAAATTAAGGTAATGTCGCTGGCGGCGATCGCCACATCGGTGCCGGTGCCGATCGCAATTCCCACGTCTGCTAAGGCCAAAGCCGGCGCGTCGTTAATCCCGTCTCCCACCATCGCGACAATTTTTCCTCCCCGTTGCAGGGCTTGGATTTGAGCTGCTTTTTGGTCGGGTCTAACTTCAGCAAAAACGCGAGTAATGCCTACGGATTGGGCGATCGACTCCGCAGTCGCGCGGTTGTCGCCCGTCAGCATCGCTACCTCCAAACCGAGTTTTTGAAGAGCTTTCACCGCCTGCGCGGACGATGGTTTGAGAGCATCCGCAATGCCCAGAATTGCCTCTATTTGGCCTTCTACAGCCATCCAAACAACCGTTTTGCTCGCTGCTTCTAAAGCTCTCCCGCGCAGTTCCAGATATTCAGTATCGCAGCCTAGTTCCTGCATCCACCTCAGCGTTCCCAGGGCGATCGACTTTCCGCCTACAACTCCGCGAACACCACTCCCCGCGATCGCCTCAAAATCCTTAACATCAGTCAAATTCACCTCTTGAGATTGAGCGTACCTCACAACAGCTTCCCCCAAAGGATGCTCCGAATTTCGCTCTACAGACGCAGCCAATTGCAGCAACTTTAACTCATTGCTGTTCGCCGTTCCCCTAATTGTCACAAAATCAGTTACAGTCGGCTTGCCTTCGGTGAGAGTTCCTGTTTTATCTAACACGATAATTTGGATTTTGTGAGCCAATTCTAAACTCTCCGCTCCTTTAATTAAAATCCCGTTTTCTGCACCTTTCCCCGTGCCAACCATCACAGCAGTCGGAGTTGCCAAACCCAAAGCGCACGGGCAGGCAATAATCAGCACTTCCACCATTGTTACGGTTGCAAAAGTGATGTTTCCAGTGGCGTTAAACCAGATAAGAAAAGTAGCTAAAGCGATGGCAATTACTGCGGGAACGAACCAACCAGTCACTTGGTCGGCTAACTTTTGAATCGGTGCTTTTGAACCCTGTGCGTCCTGCACCATCTTGACAATTTGAGCTAAAAATGTATCTTTGCCAACTCTTGTCGCCCGAAATTTGAAGCTGCCAGTTTTGTTAATTGTGGCTCCGATAACTTCGTCGCCAAGCTGCTTTTTAACAGGCAAACTTTCTCCCGTAACCATTGCTTCGTCTACCGTCGAAGCACCCTCAATTACCTCTCCATCTACGGGGATTTGCTCTCCCGGCCGCACCTGCACGACATCGCCAATTTCCACTTGGGCGATCGGCACTTCCAACTCTTCCCCGTTGCGAATTATCCGAGCAGTTTTTGCTTGCAAACCCATGAGTTTGCGAATGGCCTCCGAAGTCTCTCCCTTCGCGCGATTTTCTAGGGTTTTCCCCAACAAAATTAAGGCGATAACGCTAGCGGCTACTTCGTAGTAAACACTAGGAGTCAAACCTTGCGCAGTGAAGAAACTGGGAAAAAAAGTCACAAATACAGAATAAAAGTAAGCAGCACTCGTACCCAAAGCAATCAGGGTATCCATTGTCGCCACTCGCCGTTTTAGGGATTTCCAAGCTCCCACATAAAACGATTTCCCGCACCAGAATTGTACTGGTGATGTCAGGACTAATTGCAGCCAAAAATTGTGCAGCCATGCGGGAATAAATGGCAGATGCAAGCCGGTCATCGCTGGAATAGCGCCCACAACTAGCAGGATGCTGATGATACCTGCTGTCCAGAGTTTCCGCTGCAAGGTTTGAGATTCAGATTTGCGATCGGCTTGTTCGGAATCATCCTCGGGCGTCGCCATTTCTTGAAACGGCAAAGCTTGGTATCCCGCATCATCAACCGCCGATTGAATTGTTTCTAAGTTGGTTTGCTGGGAGTCGTATTGGATGGTTGCTTGTTCCATCCCAAAATTGACATGACACTCAATTACGCCGGGAACAGATTGAATGGCTTGTTCGATAGATGAAGCACAAGAAGCACAACTCATGCCCCGCAATTTAAGTGTGAGATTGTCCATATATGCCATCCTCAATGAGACTTTACCCTTTGTCTTTAAATAGTTGGATAGCCCGCCGATGCGATCGCTTTCCTAACTTCACTTTCCGACTTAGCGGTTTGAATCGTGACCAATTTTGTCTTGAGATCCGCCTCAACACCAGCGGCTGAGTCAATGGCTTGGACTGCTTTTGTTATTGTATTCGCACAAGTAGAACAAGCCATCTTAGGAACTTTTAGCTGTAAAGTCATAGTTTGAACCTCAGCAGAAACTACTCTGCTCAATAAATGAATTAACTCCATTGTAAAGTCTCCTGTTCACTGGAGAGTCAAGAGGAATTGCGAAATAAATCAGAAATTCTCAAAAAAGTGGTTTGACACGCTACCCATAGGGGTAAGGCGCGCACTGTGCACCCTACATAATTCGGTTGTCAGTCCTGTAAATCTTAAATTTGAGTTCGATCGACCCCACAGCAATAATTCTTTACAATTCCGAGGCAAAAATTTCATCCTAATTTCATTTATATGTGGAAAGCTGAAGATAAATGGCCGTTTTAAGGATATAAAATCGATGAAACCAATTTCATTAAAAACAGGCTTTGCAGCCCTGATATTGACCGCCACAGCCGCTTTAACCAGCGGAGTGCTTGCAGCTTGTTCAAAAGCCCCTTCCAGTGAAACTCCAGCCCCAAACGTTACGGCTGCAACCGAAGCAAACAACAAGCAAAACGTGGCCCAAGGTGGCATGAATCATGGCATGGATCATGGCACGAATCACGATATGTCAATGGATTTAGGCCCTGCTGATGCCGACTACGATTTGCGATTTATTGATGGCATGACAGTACACCATCAAGGTGCTGTAAACATGGCAAAAGAGGTGCTGAATAAATCAAAACGCCCGGAAATGAAAAAACTTGCCACTGATATAATTGCTGCTCAAAACCGCGAAATCAATCAAATGAAAGAGTGGCGAAAAGCTTGGTATCCCAAAGCCAGCAGTACCCCGATGGCTTATCACGCTCCAATGGGTCACATGATGGCAATGACTCCCGAACAAATGCAAAGCATGATGATGAGCATGGATTTAGGGGCCGCTGACGACCAATTTGACTTGCGATTTATCAATGCGATGATTCCTCACCACGAAGGAGCTTTAGTGATGGCTGAAGATGCTTTGAAGAAGTCAAAACGCCCGGAAATGAAGAAATTGTCTCAAGAAATTCTGAGTTCGCAAAAGGAAGAAATTGAGCAAATGAAACAGTGGCGGCAAGCTTGGTACAAACAGTAATTTTGCTCACTTCAACAAAACGTGACCCAAATCCCGAAAATGAGTGACCTTAATCACAGTAGCTCAAGAGTTCCGAAAAGACTTGCTTCACCAAAGCAAGAAATTGAGCAAATGAAAAAGTGGCGACAACCTTGGTAGACAAAGTAATGTAGCTCGACAGTGGCTGTCAGCATTGGTCTGACTCCACCTCAGTTTCCTGAGAGTACCTACACATACTGTAGATAATTGAGCAGTCCTACCTCTAAAGTAGTAGAAAGTTACGTAAGAATACTGTAGACAATGGATCGGCCCTACCTCTAAAGTAATAGATAGGTCAGCAAAAAGCTATATACATAGAGAGGGTAGTTTATGATATTGAATACCTTGGAATTAAACAGCACTTATAAATCAAATGCAGCCGTAGATGAGCTACTGAGCGAATTGACAAAAGAAATTTCAGCGCCAGCAGAGATAAAAAAACCGGAAAAAAATCTACAGCAAAATCGCTTGTCATTAGGCGAAACTTATCTTCGTATTTTAGAATCTGGTGGGCATCTGGGCTGCTGATTCAAAATTTTATCCTAATTTCATCCTAATTTCATTTGACCGTGAAATACTAGGTTGAGTAGAGCATTTCTAGCTCTTGGTCATTGCTTAGCGGTCGCTTCTTGGAAAATGCTAATAAGTAACTTTACTTAAGGGGTATAACTTACTTACTTTGGCAAAATACCAACTGCTAAACCTGTGGCACTCAACCTGATTTCAAGGACAATGCCAACGATGATATTCCACAAATATGCTCAATGTCCGGCAGTTATTAGCAGCTTTTCGGGAAGTTTGCTCAGCCTAATTTTGCTAAGTTCTCCTGCCGCTGTTTTTGCCCACGCTGGCCACGGAGATGAATTTCAGCATAGCGACGAAGCAACTGAAACTTCTACTGCTATTTCTGTAGATGCCGCAACAGCAAAACGATTAGGAATTAAAGTTTCCCCTGCTGCTCGCCAGCGGCTAGATATCGGCATCAAAACCACAGGACAAATTGAAACTTTACCCAACGAAAAAGTAGAAGTTACGGCTCCTGTTGCTGGGAAAGTAATAGAGTTGCTGGTTAAGCCTGGGGACAAAGTATCAAAAGGCCAACCCGTTGCGGTGTTATCGAGTTCAGAATTAGGACAGTTGCGGGTTGAATCTCTCTCGAAACGTGCCGAAGCTGAGGCAGATTTGCAGCAAGCGGAAGGCGATCTCAAACTAGCACGAGAAAATTACGATCGCCTCGTAAAAATAGCTGAAGCTGAAATAGCACAAGCCCAAACTCAATTAGCAGCAACTACCCAACAGTACGAAAAAGAGCAAGAATTAGTAAATAAACGCTCTGTTGTCAAAGTTGCTAAAGAAAATTATCAGCGTCAAGTTGAAATAGCGCAAGCAGAAATAGCGCGGGCAGAAACTGAACTGACAGTGGCTAAAGAACAGTTCGATCGCGACAAAGAATTAGTGGCATCTGGGGCGATCGCGCGGCGCACAATGCTGGAATCGCAAGCCCACTTCGCCGAAGCACAAGCCGCTGTTGCTAAAGCAAAAAGCCGTCCTGAAGTTATCAAAGCCCAAACCGAAATTAAACAAGCCGAAGTAGACCTCCCAATGCGGGAATTGCGGGAATCTCAAGGCAGAGTAGCAGAAGCAAAAGCTCAACTTACCAGAGCTCAGAGCCGCCGGGAAGTCCTAGAAGCCGAGAACCAAGTCAAACGCGGCCAAACTGCCGTCGAAGTCGCTCAGTCGCGTATTCGCTTGGCTGACGCAGCCTATCAAGCGCGGCTCCAACAATTAGGAACTGCTGCCAACGATCGAGGACTCGTTACCGTAGTTGCTCCCATTTCCGGGACGGTAGCCGATCGCGAAATCACCCCAGGAGAGTCAGTAAACGCTGAAAAACCGTTGATGAGTCTGTTAAATGACAGCCGCGTTTTTGCCACAGCCAATATTTACGAAAAAGACCTGAATCAAGTAAAACAGGGTCAGCAAGTCAGAGTAAAAGTCGCTAATTTACCCGATCGCACTTTCAAGGGAAAAATCGCCTTAATTGGGTCATCCGTGGAAGGAGAAACGCGGGTTGTGCCGGTGAAAGCAGAACTAGATAATATTAACGGCGAATTAAAGCCCGGACTGTTTGCTGAGTTAGAGATTTTAACCGACAAAACTGCAACAAATATTTTAACAATTCCGAGTGCGGCGGTAGTGGATGTTAGCGGGAAAAAAACCGTTTACCTCCAAAATGGCAATGCTTATCAAGCGGTTGAAATTGAACTCGGTCAAACTGCCGGAGATTTAGTTGAAGTGAAGAGGGGTTTATTCGAGGGAGATTTGATAGTAACGCAGCGAGCACCTCAACTTTACGCACAATCTTTGCGGGGCGGCAGCAAGCCCTCAACAGACGAGGCAAATAAAGACGCAACTCCAAAGGCAACAGAGATTAATTTTAATAATTTACCCGTGTCTTTATGGTGGGCGGGAATAGGGGGAGGAGTTGCGATCGCATCCCTGACTTTCACCGCCGGCGTGTTGTGGGGAAATCGGCGCAAATTGCCAGCAATAGCAGCGGATTCTGGAAACAATAATTTTTCTGTCTCTGCACCGACATTAAACGCGATTACATTAGATGAATTGCCGCCCCATGATGACCACCACCGCGTTAAAAGTCAGGAGACAGAAGCCAAGAGCTTGAACTAAAAATTTTGTTTAATATAGCAATTATAACCTACATAAAATGACTTAAAAAGGCGGAATAGCCGATGGTAAACCAACTCGCATAAATAAACGTCCAAATGCCTGAGAAAAGTGTTCTAGGTAAGGAGATTTTAACCGCCAGCGAGCGTTTAAATTACTAGCGTGTTTCAACACATATTCGTAAGGTAATGTTTGGATTTCTCTAAAATTTACAACCAGTGATTCTTTGTTATTATCTGGGTTCGTTGGTGATGCCAGCAGGTGCAAACCTTCTATTCTCCCTCTTGAAACTTCATTCCATTTTCCTTTTTTCTTAAATGCTTCGTTATTTTCCTCAAATTCTGAAATAGGGTAAATTGCAATACGGTTCAGTTAAGAGCTATGCAGTGCTTAAAACAATAAATACAGGAGGATTCATTATTATTCCAGTACCTCT